>NZ_JBHZDA010000007.1:101405-132233 GCF_042755665.1 Streptomyces sp. NPDC059142 | reverse complement strand
GCCGTGCGCGCGACCCCCGGCGCGTGCGCGCGCGCCCGGGCGGCGGGGGGGGCCCGGCCGCCGGGGGTGGGCAGCGGCAGCTCCAGGGCGAACCGCAGCCGCCGCCCGGGGTGTTCGGTGACCAGCGAGCCGCCGTGCAGCATCGCCAGCCGGCCCGCCGTGGCCAGCCCGATCTCGGCCGCGCGCGGCCCGGCGGCCGAACGGTCCTGCTCCGGGCGGGAGTCGGCGCCCGCGCCGTGCCCCGGCTCAGCCCAGGTGACGGTGACCGTCACCCGGACCGACACCGGGCCCGGCCGGGCCGCGAGCGCCACCCGCCCGCTCCCCCCTGCATGGGAGTGCGCGGCCGACAGCAGATGCGTGACGATCTGCCCGAACCGGTCGCCGTCGACGGGGATCGCGGGCAGCCGCCCCGGCACCGCGACCGTCCACCGCCCCGCGCCGCCCGGCCCGCCGTGGCCGATGCCGTGCGCCGCGCCGTCCCCGTCCGGGGCGCGCGCCGCGAGGAACGCACCGAACGCGCGGACCAGCAGAGGGGCCGGATCCTGGAGCCGCCGGCTCAGATGCAGATCGTCCGCCTCGGACCGGGACAGGTCGAGCAGATTGTCGATCAGCCGCAGCAGATGGGAGGCGTCCCCGCGCACCAGGTCGAGCGCGGCACGCGGATCCGTCCCGGTGTGCCGCAGGATCGTCTCCACCGGGGTGCGCAGCTCGTCCGTCACCTGGTCCAGCAGCCGCGTCTTGAACCGGCTGGCCTGCTCCGCCGCGTCCCGCGCCCTGCGCACCTCGTCGAAGAGGCGTATCCCCTTCAGCGCCGCGCTGATCTGGTCACCGAGCGCGCGGTAGAGGGCCCCCGCGCGCCCGGCCTCCTCGGCGGTCCCCGCGTCGAAGACCGCGAAGCCGAGATGGTCGTCGCCGATGTGGAGCGGTTCGAGGACGAGCGTGAAGCGCCCCTCGCCCGGCAGGAGCGGATCGGGGAGCAGCAGCGAGGCCGGGAACGCCGCGTCGGCGGGCGGCGCGCCCCGGCCGCGTACGAACGGCTCGCCCCGCGTGGGCCGTTCGCCCCGGGTGAGCAGCGCCCTGGCCAGCCCGCGCACCGGCCGCTCCGCGCGCCGCCAGGTCTCGTCGTGGAGCACCAGCCGGCAGCGGGGCATCCCGGCGGCGGCCGTGTGGCGCTCCAGCACCTCGGTGAGCGCCTCCAGATCCACCACGGTCGTCAGATCCGTCCCCAGCTCCCGCAGCCGCTGCGACTGCTGGCCCTGCGCCCACCGCTCGTACTCCAGCAGCCGGTGCGCCTGTTCCGCGACGAGCAACCGGGCCTGTCCCAGGAGGAGTTCACCGTGGGCGCGGCCGGGGGCCGGCAGGGTGGCGACGACCGGGCCGCGCAGATGCGTCAGCGCCCCGTCCCAGGCCGCCGCGTCCTCGGCGGTACGGACATGCGCGCCGACCAGCCGTTCCAGCAACGGCAGGAACGCCCCGACGGTGTCCGCCTCCCGCCGCCGCTGCCCGGCCCGCAGGGTGTCCCCGTAGAAGGCGGCGGCGAGCCCCTGGGCGGCTCTGGGCAGCGGTGCGAACAGCTCGGCCTCCGTGGCCCGCCGTACCGGACCGGGGAGCGCCGCCGTACCGTCCCCGTCCTCGGGGGCGGGTCCGGACGCGGGGCCGGGTCCGGGGCCGTGCCGGGGCTCGGGGGAGACCAGCGGCGAGTGACAGCCGCAGGACCGGCGGACGACCAGCGTCCCGGGCACGGCGGTACGGGCGGGCGGGCGCGTCCCGCTCAGACGGGCCACGAGCGTGTCCACCGCGAGCGCCCCCAACTCCGCGAAGGGCAGGGCGACCGAGGTCAGCGGCGGGTCGGACAGCCGCGCCTCGGGGGAGTCGTTGAACCCCACGACGGCGACCTCCTCCGGCACCCGGACGCCCCGCGCCCTGAGGAACCGCAGCGCGTCGGCCGCCAGCACGTCGCTGCACGCGACCACCGCGTCGAAGTCCGTGCCGGGGACCATGCCCCGTGCCTCGATCAGCACCCGCATCGCCGACGCGCCCCCGCCCGCCCCGAAGTCCACCGCGGCGCAGGACAGGGCGCGTTCGTGCTCCACCTGGTGGCGCCCCAGCGCGGCGGCGTACGCGCGATAGCGTTCCTGGGAGACCGGGTTGGCCAACGGGCCCCGGATGCAGGCGAGTCGGCGGCGCCCGTGATGGACGACGAGATGGCCCACCGCCTCCCGCATCCCGGCGTACGAGTCCACGGTGAGGGTGTCCTCCTGGCCGCTGAGCGGCTGGTTGAGGCTCACCACGGGCAGATGCGCCAACTGCCGCATCAGACGCTCCGCGCGCTCGCCCGAGGCGGGCAGCCCGAGGGTGGAGCTCCAGCAGACGACGCCGTCCAGCCGGGCGGGGCCCACCAGTTCGTACAGGGCGCTGCGCGGGACGTCGCCGTGGCGCAGGGGTCCGCCGGGGAAACAGATCAGGTTGACGTCGTCCCGTTCCGCGGCGGCGAGGGCGCCCGACCAGAGGGTGGCGCCGACCCCGAGATGGATGTTGGCCGTGACGAGCCCGATCGTCGGCCGCCGCGCACCGGCCGGACGGGACGGACCGGTTGGGCCGGGTGGGTCGTCAGCCATGGAGGTGCCTCGCTCACCGGCAGGTGCCGTCCGCCGTCGGCCGCGTGTCCGCGGGCCTCGGGAAACGTAGACGAGGCCACGGGCCGGGGCAAGACCGGCGGCGGGCGGAAGTCCGCGGGTCCTGCCCCGGCCCGTGGGCCCGGTGCCCGGCCGGGTGGCGGCGGGGCACCGGGATGTGGGGGGTGTGGGGGGAGACAACGAGGTGAGCGGGGGGAGCGGCGTACGGTCAGATCTTGCCGACGCCCGCGCCCGCCGTCACCGACGCCTTGACGGACGAGGCGCTTTCGGCGGAGTAGCTGTACGGGATGGCCGCCACACTGCCGCCGGTCTGGCCGGCCGTGGAGTTCACGAAGGTGTTGTTCCGCGCGGCCAGGGATCCGGCGGAGGAGGCCGCCTCACCGAGGTGGTAGGTGTCCTTGACGTTCTCGAAGTAGTTGGCCTCGACCAGGACGCCCGCGCTCTCCGTGGACGCGACGCCGTAGGAACCGATGTTGCTGAAGTAGTTGTTCAGCACGTGGACCGGGTTGCCGAAGCGCACCCGCGGGTTGCGCTGCGTCGTACCGTCGAACCAGTTGTGGTCGTAGGTGACCTTCAACTTGCCGCTGTCCTCGGAGGCGTTGCTGTCGGAGTGCCCGAGCAGCATGTTCTTGTCCTGGTTGTGGGCCCGGTTCCACGAGACGGTGACGTTCGTGGACGCCCGCTTGATGTCCACACCGCCGTCGTAGGCGTTGGAGATGTCGTTGTGGTCGATCCAGACATTGGTGGAGTACTCGACGTTGATCGCGTCGTCGTTGGAGCCGGTGAAGGTGAGATTCTGGATGATCACGTTGTTGACCTTGCTGACATTGAGGCCGCTGCCCGTGATCCGGCCCGCCGTGCCCACTCCGACGACGGTCTTGTTCGCCGTCACCTTGGTCATGCTGCTCAGCGCGACGGTGCCGTTCACCCTGACGATGAGGGCACCGCTGCGCTGGACCGCCTCGGTGAACTGGGCCGCGTTCGTGACCGTGACGGTGCTGCCTCCGGCGCCGCCGGTGGTGGCGGCGCCGAATCCGCGCGGCGCCGCGGCGGCGGTCGGCGCGTCGTCCTGCGGGGCCGGGGCGCCGTTGGCGGCGGTCGCTCCGGTGAGTGCCAGCGCGACAGCGGTCGTCGCGGCGGCGATGGCGAGGGTGTGCCGTGCGCTCGTCCTGCGCATGGGGTTCTCCGTCCGTGGGGTTTCTGGAGAGTGTGTACGGGTGCGCCGGTGCCGCGCGGCTGGCACGCTTCGAGGCTAGGACGATTCCTGTGGACGATGACGCGACCTGTGTGGACTATTCCGCGCGGCGCTGACGGGACGAACGGGACGGCTGCCGACGGGGACGGGACGGCTGCGCCGACGGGACGGGATGGCTGCGCCGACGGGACGGGAACGCCGGGGGCGGCGCCGCGCGGAGTGGCCCCGGCGGCGCCGCGCCGCTACGAGGCGGTCTTCGGCAGTCCCGGCGGGTTCAGCTCCGAGGACGGCACGGCCTCGTCCCCGAGCCCCCAGCGCTTCAGGACCTTGGCGTACGTCCCGTTCTCGATCACGGCGTTCAGCGCCTCGTGGACGGGCTTGATCAGGCCGTTGTCCTTCTTCGTGGTGGCGGCGATCTTCCCCTGGAGCGCGTCCCCGGCCCCCGAGAACGTCCCGACGATCTCGGTCCGTCCGGTGGAGGCGGCGTGGTACGCGGCGACCGGGTTGGGGCCGAAGTAGGCGTCGAGCCGGCCGGAGCCGAGCGCCAGGTAGTAGTCGCTGGTGTTCTGGTAGATCTTGATGTCGGTGGGCTTCAGGCCCTTCGCCACATTGGACGCGCTCCAGTCGACCAGCACCTTCTCCTGGTTGGTGCCGGAGGCCACACCGATGGCCTTGCCGGCGACGTCGCGTGGCCCCTTCACCCGCCAGTCGGACCCCTTCTTCGCCTCGAACGCGATGTTGTCGAGCCGGTAGGTGGCGAAGTCGTACTTCTCCTTGCGCTCCTCGGTCACCGTGATGTTGCTGAGTCCGAGGTCGTACTTGCCGCTGTCCAGCCCGACGAAGATGTTCGCCCAGTCGACCGGGTGGTAGCGCAGCTTGAGCCCGAGGACGTCCGCGACGAGCGAGGCGATGTCGGGCTCCACCCCGATCACGGTCCGGTCGTCGGTGGCGTAGAACGTCAACGGCGGTACGGAGCCAGCCGAGTTGACGACATCCAATGTGCCCTTCGCACGGATCTCGGCGGGCACGAGCGCGGCGATGGAGGCCACCTCGGAGGTGGAGACCCGCTTCTGGTCGGGGCCCAGGTTGATCTGGACGCCGTCGCCGGAACCGGCCGTGGCCGCGCCGGAGCCCGGTGCGGAGCCCGTGCCGTCGGCCGGGTCGCCGCAGGCGGTGAGCGACAGGGCGGAGACGAGACCGAGCAGGGCGGCGGCGATACGGAAGTGACGTCGGGGCGGCACGGGACGACTCCTTGACGGGGGAGAGAGAAAGGGTGAGGAGAGTGCAGGCAGCAGGAGAGAGAGCAAGGAAGCCGGTGGTCAGAGGACCTTCGACAGGAACGCTTTCGTCCGCGCGTGGCGCGGCCGGTCCAGTACGTCCGCGGGCGGACCCTGCTCGACGATCACACCGTCGTCCATGAAGACGACGGTGTCGGCGACCTCACGGGCGAAGCCGATCTCATGGGTGACGACGATCATGGTGGTGCCGCTGCGGGCCAGGTCCTTGATCACATCGAGGACCTCGCCCACCAGTTCCGGATCGAGCGCGGAGGTCGGCTCGTCGAAGAGCAGCACCTTGGGCTCCGGCGCGAGGGCGCGGGCGATGGCCACGCGCTGCTGCTGGCCGCCGGAGAGCTGGCGCGGATAGGCGTCCGCCTTGTCGCTGAGCCCCACCCGTTCGAGCAGCGCCGCGGCCTGCGCGAGCGCCGTCGCGCGCGGCCGGCGCAGCGCCGAGACCGGCGCCTCGATGATGTTCTCGACCACAGTGAGATGCGGGAAGAGATGGAAGTTCTGGAAGACGAAGCCGATGTGCAGACGCTGTTTCAGGACCTCCCGCTCCTTGAGTTCGTGCAGCTTGTTGCCGGAGCGGCGGTAGCCGATCAGCTCGCCGTCGATGGTGACGCGGCCGCGGTCGAGCTTTTCGAGATGGTTGATGCCGCGCAGCAGGGTCGACTTGCCGGAGCCGGACGGGCCGAGGACGACGGCTACCTCTCCGGCGCCCACCTGGAGATCGACCCCGCGCAGCACTTCGAGGGACCCGAAGCTCTTGTGGACACCGCGAATGTCGACCATCGGACGGGCGCCGGACGGGGCCGTGCCCGTCGGGGCGGGGACGGGGGCCGTGCTCATTTCTGGAAACCTCCGGTGGCGGCGGCGGTCCGCATCCTGTGGGCGAAGGCCCTGGCCCGCTGGAGCGGGGTGGGCGGGGGAGTGCGCTCGGCGCCGCGCGCGAAGTGCCGCTCCACGTAGTACTGGACGACGGAGAGCAGGGTGGTCAGCAGGATGTACCAGACGGTGGCGACCATCAGCAGCGGTACGACCCGGCCGTTCCTGCCGTAGACCACCTGCACCTGGTAGAACAGCTCGCCGATGGCCATCACCGAGACGATCGAGGTGCCCTTGAACAGCGAGATCACCTCGTTCGCCGCGTTGGGCAGGATCCCGCGCATCGCCTGCGGCAGCAGAATGCGCCGGAGCTGACGCGTCCGGGGGATGCCCAGCGCCGCCGCCGCCTCCAACTGCCCGCCGTCGACCGAGATGATCCCGCCGCGGACGATCTCCGCGGCGTAGGCGGCCTGGTGCAGCGCCAGACCGATGACCGCGGCCGACAGCGCGCCGACCAGATTCATCGTGTCGAAGCTCCACAGCACCGGGCCGAAGGGGATGCCGACCCCCAACTCCTCGTACAGATAAGCCAGGTTGAACCAGAAGAGAAGCTGGACGATCAGCGGGATGGAACGGAAGGCCCAGATGTACGTCCAGGCGACGGTCTGGAGGATCACACTCCTGCTGAGCCGCATGAAGGCGAGGACCACACCGAGCGCGAAGCCCAGCGCCGTTCCGTAGAGCGTGAGTTGGAGCGTGACCCAGACGGCCTTGAGGATCGTGTCGGCGGTCAGGTAGCGGAAGAACGTGTCCCACTCCCAGCCCGGGTTGGTGACCAGGCCGTGGGTGAACTGGGTGACGAGGACGAGCGCCGCCGCACCGGCCGCCCAGCGCCAGTAGTGGCGCGCCGGAACGACGGTGAGCGAAGCGGACTCGTCCTCGTACGGGGTCCGGTAGGAGACCGGAGCGGGGGCCGGCGGCGAGACGTTCATCAGAGGCTCCTTCCGGTCACTTCTGCTCGGGGGGACTGATCCGGGACTCCTCGATGGCGGACTCCCCCGTCCCCCACTTGTCGAGGATCCTGCGGTACGTACCGTCCTCGATCAGCTCGTTGACGGCCGCCTGGAACGCCTTCAGCAGCGGGGACCCCTTCTTGAACGCGAACCCCACGTCCAGCCGGTGGTACTCGTTCAGGAACCGGGTACCGGCGGCGGGCTGGGCCGCCTGGTGGCGCAGCCCGTTGATCGTCGACATCACCACCTCGACCCGGTTCTGCTGGAGGCTGGTGAGCAGCGACCCGTTGTCCGAGTAGACGTGCACCTGGTACGGCTTTCTGCCCCGGGCGGCGCAGACCTTCTTCTCGGCTTCGAGCGTCGCCTCGAACGTGGTGCCCGCGCCCACCCCGATCGACCTGCCGCAGAGCTGGTCGAGCCGGGTCACCTCGTCCAGGCTCGTGTCGTCCTCGCGGACGGCGAACCCCTGCCCGTCGTTGATGTACGTGACGAAGTCGATCGTCCTGCGGCGCTCGTCGGTGACACCGAAGTTGCCGGTGCCCACGTCGTACTTGCCGCTGTCGAGGGCGGGCAGGATCGCGTCGAAACTCGCCTGCTGCCGTGTCAGCCGTACCCCCAGCAGGGTGGAGACGGCGTCGGCGATGTCGACGTCCTGGCCGGCCGGGACCTTGCTCGACGTGCTGGGGAAGTAGGAGCTGGGCGGTGCGCCCACGGAGGCCCCGAGTGTGAGCGTGCCGCGCTCGCGCACCTCCTGGGGCAGCAGCTTCGTCAGCTCGGGGTTCTTCCTCAGCGCGGCGGTGACGTCCGTGGAGGGCGCGGCGGGGCCCGCCTCCTCCCCGGTCGCCGGGTCCGAGCCGCAGCCCGTCAGGAGCGGCAGGACCAGGGCGGCCGTGATCACGCCCATGGCGGCGCGGCGCACGGGCCGGAACCGGCCCGGGTTCAGGGTGGGCACGCGGTCATCCCTCTCTCTCGGCGGAGCCTGGGGCGGATCCGCCGGTGGTTCTCCGTGAGGACCTGCCGGTCGCGGCCGGTGCCGGTGCCGGCGCCGGGGCCGTGAGACGCTTCCCGAACGGCAGCGGGCCGATGGTCTCCGGGTCCGCCGTCGTGTCGAACAGCGGTGTGTACCCCGCCGCCAGATAGAGCCCCCGCGCCTCCGGCTGGCGCGGTCCGGTGGTGAGATGGATCCGGCGGTAGCCGCGTACGGCCGCGAGGTGTTCCAGCTCCGCGACGACCCGCCGCGCGAGCCCGCGCCGCCGGTGCGCGGAGTGGGTCCAGATCCGCTTCAGCTCAGCGGTGTGCTCGTCGTAGCGGCGGAACGCGCCCCCGGCGACCGGCACACCGTGCTCCAGCAACAGCAGCAGCTCCCCGTGCGGAGGGGCGAACTCCTCGGCGGGATAACGGGCCAGCTCGCCGTGCGCGTCCTTGCCGTACCGCGTCGAGTACTCGTTCCCCAGCTCCTCCAGCATCGGCCGCACCAGCGGGTCCGCGACCGTGGTCCGCCGCCAGGTCAGACCGCGGGGCCGGGCGACGGAGGTCATCGGGCGGCCTCGGCCAGGGTCTCCGTACCGCGCGGCGCGCCCGCCGCCTCACGCCGGGCGACCTCCGCGCGCACCAGCGGGATGACATGGCGTCCGAAGTCGATGGCGTCGCCCAGCAGGTCGTACCCGCGGGCGGAGATGATGTCCACACCGAGGTCGTAGTAGTCCAGCAGCGCCCGGGCGACCGTCTCCGGTGTGCCGACCAGCGCGTTGGAGTTGCCCGCGCCACCCGTCGCGGCGGCCGTCGGCGTCCACAGGGCCCGGTCGAACCGCTCGCCCGACTCGGCGATCGCGATCAGCCGCTGCGCCCCGGTGTTCTCCGGGGCGAGCCGGGAGTGATGCCGTACGAGCGCCCCTTCGCCCTGCGCGGTACGGTCCTTGATCGCCGCGACCGTACGGTGCGCCTTCTCCCAGGCCAGCTCCTCCGTGGGGGCGATGATCGGCCGGAACGCCACCTGGAAGCGCGGCGGCGCCGTACGCCCGGCGGCCCGTGCGGCGGCCTTCACCGCCTCGATCTGCTCCGCCGTCCGCGCCAGCGGCTCGCCCCACAGGGCGTAGATGTCGGCCTCGGCGCCGCCCGCCGCGTACGCCGCGGGCGAGGAGCCGCCGAACGAGACGTCGGGGCGGGGCTGTTGGACGGGAAAGACATCGCTGACGAAGTCATGGAAGCGGTAGTGCTCGCCCTCGTGGTCGAAGGGCTCGTGCGAGGTCCAGATCCGCTTGACGATCTCGATGTACTCCCGAGTGCGGGTGTAGCGCCGGTCCTTGGTGAGCGTGTCGCCCTCACGGCCCTGCTCGCGGTCGTTGCCCCCGGTGATGAAGTGGACCGTGAGCCGTCCGTCGCTGATCCGGTCCAGGGTGGCGAAGGTCTTCGCGGCGAACGTCGGGTACGAGACGTTCGGCCGGTGTGCGAGGAGGATCTCCAGCCGGTCCAGCCGGGAGGCGATGTAGGCGGCGGCGGGCGCCGGATCGGGCGAGCCGGAGCCGTACGCGAAGAGCACCCGGTCCCAGTCGTGGTCCTCGTGGGCGCGGGCGAGCCTGAGCGTGTACTCCTTGTCGAACGAGGCGCCGGAACGGGGAGTCGTCTCCGACCCGTTGTGGGTGGCGGCGATACCGAGGAACTCCACAGGCATGACGGACCTTTCGTACGGAGCCGGGGCGCGGCGGGGCAGCGGAAGGCATGCCGAACGGACCCCGTGGCAGGGAGACATGAGCGCGTGCGTGACGACGGAGGCGGATCAGGAAGAGCCGGGGGAGAGCGGCAGCGTGCGCCCGGTGAGAGGAGAGAGCTCGGCCCGCGACGGGGTCACCGAGGGAGGGAGGGGCCGGTCAGGCGGCCCGCTGCCGGGTCAGGCGCGACAAGAGGCGGACCACACGCGACCGAAGTCGATGTGGCCGCGGGTGACCAACGGCTGCTGCTTCTGCATGGTGTCAATTGAGCACGGGAGGTCACGCGAAGTCAACACGTGCTCGCCCTGCGAGCGGACCGGCCCGCCCGCCGCCGGTCTCCGCCCCGGCGCCCCGGCGCCCCCGGCGTACCCGCGGGGCCCGGCGGCGCACTTGACAGCGGTCCGTCGTACGCCCGTACGATCCAGGGGTGTGCGGTACCGGCCGTACGGACACCACTCTGTCCGTCGTTACGAACTCCGGTACGCACCGGCCGCGTTGAGGGACGCGGTACGTGTGACGACGCCCGCCGCCCGGTCCGTGCCACCGACCGCACCCCGCCGCCACCCCGCCGGAGCCCTCACATGTCCCTGTCGCCCTCGCTCGACGGACCCCGCACCACCCGCGCGTCCACCCCGCCCGGAACCTCCCCGCTCCACCGGGACCCGGCGGAACCCGACGAGATCATCCGTATCGTCCCCCGGCGCCGTCCCGGCCGCTGGCTGTCGGCCGGGGTCGCCCTGCTCGCCCTCGCGATGGCCGTCAACTCCGTCGTCCGCAACGAGCGGTTCCAATGGGGCGTGGTCGGCCGGTACTTCACCACCCCCGCCGTCCTCGACGGCCTGCTGCTCACCCTCTGGCTGACCGCCGCCGTGATGGTGCTCGGCTTCCTCCTCGGCACCGCCCTCGCCGTGATGCGCCTCTCCGCCAACCCTGTTCTGAACGCGCTCAGTTGGGGCTACATCTGGATCTTCCGCGCCACACCGCTGCTGGTGCAGCTCCTCTTCTGGTTCAACATCGGCGCGCTCTACCCGACCCTGGGCCTCGGCATCCCCTTCGGCCCGGAGTTCCTCACCTTCAAGACGGTGAACCTCTTCGGTCCCACCCTCACCGCGCTCATCGGACTCACCCTGCACGAGGCCGCCTACGCGGCCGAGGTGGTGCGCGGCGGCATCCTCTCCGTGGACGCCGGCCAGACGGAGGCCGCCGCCTCCCTCGGGCTGAGCCGGTGGCGGGTGCTGCGCCGGGTGGTCGTGCCGCAGGCGATGCGCTCGATCGTCCCCACGGCGGGCAACATGCTCATCGGCACCCTCAAGGGCACCAGCATCATCAGTGTGCTCGCGGTGCAGGACCTGCTCTACTCCGTACAGCTCGTCTACAACCGCACGTACCAGATCATCCCGCTGCTGATGGTCGCGACCCTCTGGTACGTCCTCGTCACGACCGTCCTGTCCGTGGCGCAGTTCTTCGTCGAGCGTCACTACGCACGCGGCGCGGCCCGCGAACTGCCGCCCACTCCGCTGGAGCGGCTGCGCGACCGGGTCACCGCGGTGTCCGTCCGGGTAGCGGCCTCGCGCCGCCGGGGAGAGCCTGGAAGGGAGAGCCCCCGAGACGATGGCGGAGAGGAACGATCCACGTGAACAGTGCGGACGAGGCGGCAGCGCCGGCCCACCCCGGGGCAGAGGTCGTGGTGGCCCTCACCGGCGGGGCGAAGGAGGACGCGCACGCGGTGTTCGGCGCGCTCCGTACGGCCTACATCTGCGACCGGGCCCCCGACGATCTCCCGCAGAACGTGCCCGGTGTGCGCTCGACGGTGTGGATCGCGACCTTCGACGCCACGGAGGTACGGCACGATCCCGCGGCCACCCGGCTCACGGCGCCGGTGGTGGCCACCCTCCAGGGCGGCTACACGGCGGTGGAGCATGTACGCCGGACCCTGGCCTCGGCGTTCGCCGTCCGTGTCGTCGGCAAGGCGTCCGGCGACCAGGAGGAGGAGATCCAGGTACGCCTGGAGAACCGCTGAGCCGGGTTCCTGTCCTGTCCCGTTCGGCCGAACGGGACAGGACAGGAACAGCGTCACTCCCAGGACGGGAACAGCGTCACTCCGGGGTCACCCCGTGTCCGCCTCGGGCGCCTCCGCGGCGTCGGCCTCGGCGATGAGATGGACGGCCGCCTCCTCCGCCGACGCGGCGGCGCCGTCGATCCCCACATCGCTGGCGATCATGTCCTTCTCCGCGTCCTCGTGGGCGCCCTCGTCGGGGGCCACCAGCCGCCCGGACCGGTCGTCGCCCACCTCGTCGTCCAGTTGCTCGCCCTCGCCGTACGGCAGGTCCCCGATGCCGTCCCCGTCCAGCGGGCTCAGCTCGGGGACCTCCTCGGCGAGCCGCTGTTCGAGCGACTCGCCCGCGGCGCGCTCGGCGGCGGTCGTCCCGCTGCTCTCCACACCCAGCGGGCGTTCGGGCGGCGACCAGCCCTCGTCGAAGGGGTCGGAGCCGCGGTCCAGCAGCGTGTCCTCGGCGTCGAGGATGCCCTCGTCCTCGCCGATGTCGGAGCCGTCGGGCTGATAGACCTCGTCGCCCATCTCCGGTCCGCCGTCGCCGCTCACGTCGCTCTCCGTTCTCCTCGCTCCCGTGGCCAGGACCCGCCGTGGCCGGTCCCTGTCCTCCCACCCTCCCACCTCTCCTCCCCGTGTCAAACCGCCGGTGGCCGGCCGTACGGCGCCCGCCCGGCCACGTGGCGCCGTACCTCTCCGTACCTCCCCTGTTGCGCGGCGCGGTGAGTCGGGGAAAGGTCCTGAAGAGCCGGGAGTACGCGGGCCGGCGGCCGAGTTCGAGGAGGAATCGCCATGCCCATCGCGACGGTGAACCCCGCCAGCGGGGAGACGCTGCTGACCTTCGACCCGCTGGGGTCCGAGGATGTCGTGGCCCGCCTGGCGGCGGCCCACGGCGCGTTCCGGCAGTACCGCACCACCGGCTTCGCCGAGCGGGCGAGACTGCTGAACCGCGCCGCCGACCTGCTGGAGCACGACGAGGCCGACATCGCCCGCACCATGACCACCGAGATGGGCAAGCCGGTCGCCGCCGCCCGCGCCGAGGCCGCCAAGTGTGTGAAGGCGATGCGCTGGTACGCCGACCGGGCCGCCGTGCTGCTCGCCGACGAGCACCCCTCGGACGCCGACGTGAAGGACTCCGGCGCCGCCCGGGCCGTCGTCCGCCACCGCCCGCTCGGGGTGGTCCTCGCCGTCATGCCGTGGAACTTCCCCCTCTGGCAGGTCGTACGGTTCGCCGCCCCCGCGCTCATGGCCGGCAACGTGGGCCTGCTCAAACACGCCTCGAACGTCCCGCAGACCGCGCTCTACCTGGAGGACCTCTTCCGCCGGGCCGGCTTCCCCGACGGCTGTTTCCAGACACTGCTCGTGGGCTCGGACGCCGTGGAGGCGGTCCTTCGCGACCCCCGAGTGGCCGCCGCCACCCTCACCGGCAGCGAACCGGCCGGCCGCGCCGTCGCCGCGGTCGCGGGCGACGAGATCAAGAAGACCGTCCTGGAGCTGGGCGGCAGCGACCCGTACGTGGTGATGCCCTCCGCGGACATCGAACGGGCGGCGCGGACCGCGGTCACCGCCAGGACGCAGAACAACGGCCAGTCGTGCATCGCCGCCAAGCGCTTCATCGTCCACGAGGACGTGTTCGACGCCTTCGCCGCCCTGTTCACCGCCGGCATGCGCGATCTGACGGTCGGCGACCCGCTGGACGAGTCCACGGACATCGGCCCGCTCGCCAGCGAACGGGGCCGCGCCGACCTGGAGGAACTGGTCGAGGACGCGCTGCGGCACGGGGCGACCGCGCTGTGCGGCGGCCGGCGCCCCGAGGAGTACGGCAAGGGCTGGTTCTACGAACCGACCGTCCTCGCCGGGATCACCGACGCGATGCGCATCCACCACGAGGAGACCTTCGGCCCCGTCGCCACCCTCTACCGGATCAGCGATCTCGACGAGGCCGTCGCACTCGCCAACGACACCCCGTTCGGGCTCAGCTCCAACGTGTGGACGCGCGACGAGGCCGAGATGGGCCGCTTCGTACGCGACCTGGAGGCGGGCGGTGTGTTCTTCAACGGGATGACGGCCTCGCACCCGGCCCTGCCCTTCGGCGGAGTGAAGCGCTCGGGCTACGGGCGGGAGCTGTCCGGGCAGGGCATCCGCGCGTTCTGCAACACGACCACGGTGTGGTACGCCCCGGACACCGTCGATGCCTGACCGTACGGGTCCCCCCTGGCGCTAGATTGGTCGGCATGAGCAATCTTGATCGTCAGGCCACCGCCACCGTCTGCGGCGGTCGCGGCTTCGTCGTCGCCGAGCCGGTACGAGAACTGCTGAGCCCCCGCGCCGTCCGGTTGGGCGAGTCCACCGAGGTCCGCAGGCTGCTGCCCAACCTCGGCCGCCGCATGGTGGGCGCGTTCGCCTTCGTCGACCACTACGGGCCCGACGACATCGCCGACGAGCCCGGGATGCAGGTCCCGCCGCACCCGCACATGGGGCTCCAGACGGTGAGCTGGCTGCACGACGGCGAGGTGCTGCACCGCGACAGCCTCGGCAGCCTCCAGACCGTACGTCCGCGTGAGCTCGGCCTGATGACCGCGGGCCGGGCGATCTCCCACTCGGAGGAGAGCCCGCGCTCCCACGCCCGCTTCCTGCACGGCGCGCAGCTCTGGGTGGCGCTCCCGGACGCCCACCGCGAGGTCACCCCGCACTTCCAGCACCACGCCGACCTGCCCGAGGTCACCGCGCCGGGGCTGGCCGCCACCGTCATCCTGGGCGCACTCGACGGAGCGGTCTCCCCGGGCACCACGTACACCCCCCTGGTCGCCGCGGACCTCGCCCTGGCCGGTGGCACCGAGGCCCGGCTGCCGCTCGAACCCGACTTCGAGTACGCGGTGCTGTGCATGTCCGGCGAGACCGAGGTCGACGGGGTGCCGGTGGTCCCCGGCTCCATGCTCTACCTGGGCTGCGGACGGACCGAACTCCCCCTGCGCGCGCTGTCCGACGCCGGGCTGATGCTTCTCGGCGGCGAGCCCTTCGAGGAGGAACTGGTCATGTGGTGGAACTTCGTGGGCCGTTCGCACGAGGAGATCGAGCGGGCCAGGAAGGACTGGATGGAGACCTCCCGCTTCGGAGAGGTGACCGGCTACGCGGGCGAGCGGCTGCCCGCCCCGGAACTGCCGCCGGTGGCGCTGAAACCGCGCGGACGGGTGCGCTGACCCGGGGCGGTGGGGCCGGAAGGGGTCCCACCGCCTGCCCGGATCGGCCGCGGCGCGGTGTCAGCGGAGGGTGACGGAGAGCCGGGAGAACTTCGCCCGCGCCGTGCCGTTGGAGGTCTGGAGCCCGACATGGCTCCGTGCCGGGACCAGTGCGGGATCCGGGACGCGGAGCACGCGGGCGCCGTCGGCGTGGAGTTCGAGGTCCTTGCCGACGAGGACGAACCGCAGGTCGTAGCGGCGTCCCGGGACGATCGTGTCCGCCGAGCCGACCCCCGCGAGCTTCCGGTTGCGGCCCTTCTCCATGACACCGAGCCCGAAGGCGTGGCCCCAGGAGCCCAGCCCCGCGTAGTAGTAGCTGTCCCGCCCGGTCATGCGCGCCAGAATCACATGGTCGGGATCGGCCGGTCCGCCTGCCTGGGGGGTGACGGAGACCCTGATCTCGTAGTCGGGGGCGTCGATCGGCACATTGCCCTGGAGCGTCTGCGGCAGACGGCCGGGCGCGTTCCCCAGCGACCACACGCCCTGGTCCCGCACCTCGAAAGAGGCACCGGTGGGGATCTCGCCGCCCTGGGTCATCGTCCATTTCGCCGGGTCGACGGTCTCGACGGCGTCGTCCCACACGGCGAGCTGGATGGTCTCGTTCCAGCCGGGGCGGTTGTTCTTCACGTTGTAGAAGAGGTGTTCGCGCCCTTCGTGGACCACCGCGAACTGCCGGTAGATCATGCCGTCCTCGGCGCCCCCGACGACACCGAGGTCGAGTTCGAGGTCGGTGCGCCTCAGCTCCCAGTGGATGCCGTCGCGGGAGCGGAGCCGGCCGCCGCGCGACGGGTAGTCGGCCTGCCAGCCCAGGATCCGGGTCTCGTAGTGGTCGCGCCCCAGCTTCCGTACGTTGGGACCGCCGACCCCGAGGGACGCCCAGCCGCCGTCGTCCATGGGACGGAGCACCGGATTGGCCGGGTGCTTGTGCCAGGGGCCGCGGGGGTGGGCGGCGGTGGCGTAGCAGATGTAGCGCGGTTCGCCGCCGGCCGAGGCGATCTTGCCGGCGGTGTACCACATCTTCCAGGTCTTCTCGTCGGCGTCGTACATCAGGGACGAGTTGTAGATGAACTCGTCCTCCCAGGGCGCGGTCGAGGTCAGTACGGCGCCGTGCTTGGTCCACGGCCCTTCCGGCCGAGGTGCCGAGGCGTAGTGGATCCGGCCCGCGCCGCCGCCGTCGACGCCGAAGTAGGTCATGTGCCACAGACCGTCGTACGGGACCACGCTGGGCTGGTTGAGCGCCGACGACTCGGTGGAGAGGGTGGGGGCGAGGACGGGCTCCGGCGCCTTCTCCCACCGGCGGCCGTCCTGGCTGGTGGCGTAACCGATGCCGTGGAGCGAGCCGTACCAGAGCTTGAACACCGGCCCCGTGGGGCTGTTGTGGACGAGGCAGGGGTCCTGGAGCAGCGAACTCTCCCAGGGCAGGTCGGTCCGCATCACGACGCCCTCCCTGCGCCACCCCGGGACCGGTCCGAAGTCGTCGGTCAGGACGACCTTTCCGGGGCGGCCCCGGGGGGCGTCGGCCGCCGCCGCGTCGGAGCCCCCGGCCACCGCGGGGACGGCGAGGGACGTGGCCACGCCGCCGAGCAGGGTGCGGCGCGACAGGGCGGGGAGGGCGTCGGGCACGGGCGCCTCTTTTCGTCATCTGTGTCTGCGGACATGCGACGAGGGCGTGCGGAACGGCCTTCGGGAACGGCGGCCAGGAACAAGGAATAGCGCACACCCGGAGCGGAAGCAATGTCCATGTCAATCAAGGCGGATCGTCCGGCCTCGGGATCCGGCCTGTGCGGACGTCATCTCCTTCCGCGCGGCCGGTCCCCCCGGGCCTGCGTGAAGAGGCGCGTCGGGACGGCGGCGGCCAGGGCCCGGTAGCCGGCGGGGTTGAGGTGGAGGTGGTCGCCGATGTCGTACGCGGGGGAGAGCCGGCGGGGGATCCTGGGGTCCCGGACCGCCCGGTCGAAGTCGACGACGGCGTCGAACCCGCCGCTGGTGCGGATCCACTCGTTGACCGCCCGGCGGGCGGACTCGTGGTGGCCGGCCGGGTCGTCGTAGCCGTTCCCCCCGAACGGGGTGAGGGTGGCGCCGTAGACACGGATGCCCTGGGCGTGCGCGCGCGTGACGATCTGCCGGTAGGCGCCGAGGAGTTCGGCCGTGATGTGCTGTGCCGCCGCGTCCGAGGTCCCCGCCGTGCCGATGTCGTTGACCCCCTCGAAGACGAGGAGCCGGCTGACCCCGCTCTGGGCCAGGACATCACGGTCCAGCCGTGCC
Source organism: Streptomyces sp. NPDC059142 (assembly GCF_042755665.1). Taxonomy (NCBI): domain Bacteria; kingdom Bacillati; phylum Actinomycetota; class Actinomycetes; order Kitasatosporales; family Streptomycetaceae; genus Streptomyces; species Streptomyces sp. NPDC059142. Next base: position 115,022 of record NZ_JBHZDA010000007.1, on the reverse strand, counting down.
AGGGCGCTGGGGCCCAGCCCGTCCCGGAGCACCCGGTTGCCGCCGGCCGCCTGGTTGAGGAGCGCGACACCGGAGGTGGCGGGGCGGGCCCTGAGGCGTTCCAGGAGCTGGTCCGGCCACCGGTCGTTCCCGTTGGTGGTGGACCCGCGGCCGTCGGTGAGCGAGTCGCCCAGCAGCACCGCCGCGGTGGTGGTGCTCCTGGACAGGACCTCGACCCCGCTCAGGAAGTACCAGTGGTCGACGGCGGTGGCACCCGGCAGGTCGCTGTCGTCGAGGCGGTCGCCGGTCGTCAGGTACGAGGTGGTCCTCGACCCGGGGTGGGAGGTGAGGGCCGAGGACGCCTGGCCGTCGGCCAGATGGAGCGTCACGGTCAGGTTCGTCCCGGGTCCGACGCCGAAGTCGAGCGGGTCGCTGACCGCCTGCGCGCCCTGGGGTATGCCGATGCCCCGCAGCCCGCCGAACGTCACCGCTCGCGCGCTACCGGGCACGATGGCGCTGACGCCCGCCCTGCCGTCCACGGGCCGGGCCACGGAGACGGCGGTGACGGGCAGGACCGCGCCCCCGAACGCGTTGGACAGACGTATCCGTGTGTACCGGCCGCCGACCGAGACACGCACCGTCTGGCGCAGTGTGCTGTTGTCGAGGACGATGTCGCCCCGGGTGTACGGAGCGGGCGGCAGATCGGCGGGCTCGGTGCGCTGGGGCATGGCCGTCCAGGTGTGCACCCAGTGCGCGTCCCGCCCCCGCCGCCTGCTCAGCACGTCCGCGGCGCCCCGGCCAGCCGGCCGCGTGCGGCGGCCTGGATACGGGAGGGCCCGAGCCCCCACTGGAGGGTGCGGCCGGCGGCCGTCGCCAGGGGCCGGTCCCAGCCGGTGCGGACGGGGGCCGGGCGGCGGATGCCGAGTTCGGTGCGGGCCCAGCCGGGGAGCAGTCCGACCGAGGCGTTGGTGAGCAGGCTCACGACCAGCCGTTCCCGTCGGGTGCGCCCGAAGCGGCGGAGGAACAGCACCGAGTCCAACGCGGCCGGAGTGGCGCGGAGTTGGGGGCGAAGCCGGGCCAGATAGCTCTCCGCCTCCAGGGATGTGCGCGGTACGTTCCCGGCGCCCAGCGCCTCGGCCATGGGGGCGGCCTGGCGGTAGTAGGCGTCGCATTCGGCGGGGGTCAGCCGGAGCGGCCGGGGCGCGTAGGTCTGATGGCCGGCGAGGAAGCTGTGTACCTCGGCGGTGTGCACCCAGGTGAGCAGATCGGGGTCGTCCGCGCGGTACGGACGGCCGTCGGGGGCGGTGCCGTGCACGTGGGTGTGGATCCGCCGGACGAGAGCGATCACCTCATGGGCGGCGGCCGAGGAGCCGAAGGTGGTCGTGGTGATGAACCGTACGGTTCCGTTCAGCCGCCCGACCGGATCGGCGCGGAAGTCGGAGTGCTGGTCCACCCCCGCCATGGCCAGCGGATGCAGCGACTGGAGCATGAGCGCGGCGAACCCGCCGGTGAGCATCCCGGTGGTCTGCCCGTGCACCCGCCACACCGGGTCCCCCGGAGCGATCCCGAACAGCCCGGGATCACCGGGCGGGCTCGCGTACCGCTCCAGCTTGAGATCACCGCCGTGCATGACCGCCGTGAGTTCCGTCGCGATCCGTTCCCGTAGTCCCACCAGCTCCTCCAGGGGCCGTGTCCCTCAGCCGAGGGTACCGATCCGCCCGGCGAGCACGGCCAGGAGGATGAGCAGTCCGCACAGGGGGTACACACCCCGCGTACACGCCGCCCACCAGGACCCGGCTCCGGCGCCCCAGCAGCACGGCGGCCGACCGCACCCCGGCCCGCACATCGGCCTCCCGGTCCTGGCAGGCGTAGATCACGTCCGTCCCCACGGCCCAGCAGATCACCGCTCCGTACAGCACCCGGCCCCCGAGCCCGAACCCGCCGGTGAGCAGGACGTACACCAGCGGCACCGTCCAGTTGATGGTGATCCCCAGCCACACGTGCGGCCAGTGGGTGACCCGCTTCATGTACGGATACACCGCGGCGAGGGGCGCCCCGGCCGCCGCCCACACCACGGCCTCCACACTCCAGAACCCCATCACCAGCGGGGCGGCGGCCCCCACCGCCACACAGAGCACCAGTGCCCGTCCGGGCGCCAGCCGTCCGGAGGCGACGGGCCGCCCCGCCGTACGCGGCACCTGTGCGTCGAACCGGGCGTCCAGCACGTCGTTGAGCCCGCAGGCGGCACCTCGCGACAGCACCCCGTACACCAGGAGCAGCAGCCCGAGCAGGACCCCGTCCCGGGGACCGGACACCGCTCCCAGGGCGATCCATCCGGGCACCACCAGCAGCCAGGACCCCACCGGCCGGTCCAGTCGCAGCGACTCCAGATACGGCCGTACCCCGGCGGGGGCCCGCCCCACCCACCGGGCGGCACGGCCCGGAGCCGGGGGACGGGCCGGGACTCGGGCCGGGGCGTGCGGGGTCACGGTCATACCGATGCATGGTCCTTCCGGGAGAACTGCATGCCGATCGGTCCAACTTAGCTTCGTTCAGGGCGAGTTGCCCGTTGCCTCCCGGAGGATCCCCGGAAAGCAACGCTCTTACGGGCAGGAGGGCGGGGCCACAGGTGCAGTGCGATCGGTGACCGCGAGCAGCGCCGCGGCCGTTTCGCCTGCCGGGGGCCGGCGTTGCGGGCGTGAGGAGCGGGCGCGATCCGCTGGCGTTCGGCGGGGGGATCAGGAAGGCTCACGTGCATGGTCTCGGTATTGCAGAACGTGGCGATCGACTGTGCGGACGCCTATGAGCTGGCGCGGTTCTGGAGCGGTGTGACCGGACGCCCCCTCCATCCTGACGACGGGCCGGGCGTCCGGGAGGCGCAGGTGCTGCTCGCGCAGGGCCCGGTGCTCCACTTCAACCAGGTGCCCGAGGGCAGGACGGTCAAGAACCGGATCCATCTGTGTCTGCGCCCGGAGACCTCGCGCGATCAGGAGGTGGACCGGCTGCTGGGGCTCGGCGCCGCCTTCGTCGCCGACCACCGGAATCCGGACGGTTCGGGCTGGGCGGTCCTCGCCGACCCCGAAGGGAACGAGTTCTGCGTCCTGCGCAGCGAGTCCGACCGGGCCTCCTGCGGGGCGTGAGGTCGCCGGCCGCGCCCTCCGGCGCGGGCGCGGGGCGCGGATAGACTCGCCCCCATGGCCCGATCGTTCCGTGATGATGTGAGCCCCGGGCTGTGGCGCCGTGAGACGGGCACCGTGGTGCGCCGGGCCGCGGCGCTTCCCGAGGCGTCGGCCCCCTTCGTCATTCTCGCCGGGTCACGGGTTCCCCGCGTTCCCACCGAGTGGGAGCCGCACGCGCATCCCCTGCACGAGCTCGTCTGGGTACGCGGGGGAACACTGACGTCCCGCGTGGAGGACCGGATCTTCACCGTGTCCGAGGGGCACGGACTGTGGATGCCGGCCGGAGTGGTGCACGGCGGGCGGACGACCGCGGGTGTGGAGTTCCACGACGCCTTCTTCGCGCCCGATCACACGCCGTTCGCGTTCGAGGAGCCGACGGCGATCGCGATGACCCCGGTGCTGGAGTCGTTGCTGGCCCATCTGGCCCGTACGGATCTCGACACCGCGGCCAGGGCGCGGGCGGAGTCGGTGGTGTTCGACGTGCTCCAGCCGTCGGAGCGGCAGCTCGCGTTGCAGTTGCCCGGCGACGCCCGCGTCGACGCGATCGCCGAAGCCCTGATGGCCGATCCCGCCGACTGCCGCTCGCTGGAGGAGTGGGCGCGTGAGCTGGGGATCAGCGACCGCACCGTCGCCCGTGCGTTCCGCCGCGCGACCGGGCTCTCCTTCGCGCAGTGGCGGCAGGTCCTGCGCGTCCACCGGGCGCTGATGCTGCTCTCCGAGGGCTTTGATGTGCAGACCGTCTCGGAAACACTCGGCTACGCGCAGCCCAGCACCTTCATCGCCGCCTTCCGGCGCGTCATGGGCACCACGCCCGGAGCCTTCTTCGACACGGCCGGCGGAGCCCGGGGTGTCCGGAATCCCGTATCGGGTGTCCCGAACTCCTGATTGCCGACAGGGCCGAGTGGAATATAGGGTCCCCTTAGTTAGGTGACCCTTAGTTCTTGCTCGCCGCGCACGGTCGTTTCCGCGCGCCGGAGAGTCTGCGGCCCGGCCGGCAGCGGCCGGACGGAGGGTGCCGCAACCCTTGCCCCTCCAGCCACCCGGAACCCACGCATGTTCACAAACTTCACCCGGCGCGCCGCTCTGCCCGCGCCCGGCCCGGCCACGCCCGGGGCCGCCCTCACCGGGCACGATCTGGTGCTGCGGTACGGCGGGACACCGGTCGTCCACGGTGTCTCACTGGCCCTGGAACCCGGTCGCGCCACCGCTCTGATCGGGCCGAACGGCAGTGGGAAGTCCACACTGCTGCGCGCGCTCTCCCGACTGCACCGGGTGGACGAGGGCCGGGTGACGCTCGGCGCCCGTGCCGGACACCCCGAGCGCGCGGCGGCCCTGCTCAGCGCCCGCGAGTTCGCGCGGGAGGTCACCCTGTTCTCCCAGTCGCGGCCCGCGCCCCAAGGACTGACGGTGACGGAGGTCGTGGCGTTCGGACGCCACCCCTACCGGCGAGGCTTCGCCGGACTGTCCGACGCCGACCGGAGCGCCGTCGACCACGCCATGGGGGTCACCGGCGTACGGGACATGGCCGGCCGGCCCGTCGGGGAACTCTCCGGCGGGGAGATGCAGCGTGTCTGGCTCGCCGCCTGCCTGGCCCAGGACACCGGCGTCGTACTGCTGGACGAGCCGACGAACCATCTGGACCTGCGCTACCAGATCGACACACTCGACCTGGTGCGCGACCTCGTCGAGGAACACGGCGTCGCGGTGGGGATCGTGCTGCACGACCTCGACCAGGCCTCCCGTGTCGCCGACACACTGATCCTCATGCGCTCCGGCCGTGTGCACGCCGTGGGCGCGCCCGCCGACGTCCTCACCGCCGAGAACATCGGCGAGGTCTACGACATCCGCGTCGAGGTGGAGACGGACCCCCGCACGGGCCGTCTCCGTATCGACCCCATCGGGCGGCACTCCGCCCGGAGCGGCGCATCGACCGCTCCGAAGAACCGTAAGAAAGAGGACCCTTCATGAACCGTGCCCGTCGCCTGGCGGCCTCGGCCGCCGCAGGGCTCGCCGTCGTCTTCGCCGCAACAGCCTGCGGCACGACCAGCGTCGAGAAGACCGAGGCCGGCGCGGACGCGTCGCCCTCCTCGGAGAGCTGTGCCGACGACACCACGACCACCTCGCAGAAGCCGGTGTCCTTCAAGGACGGCGTCGGCCGGCAGGTGAAGCTCGACAAGCCCGCCGAACGGATCGCCGTCCTCGAATGGCAGCAGATCGAGGACGCGCTCACCCTGTGCGTCACCCCCACCGCTGTTTCCGACGCGAAGGGCTACCGCACCTGGGTCAGCGCCGAGAAACTGCCCGACGGGGTGACGGACATCGGTACCCGTGAGGAGCCCGACCTCGACACCCTCTACGCGGCGAAGCCCGACCTCATCGTCGTGGAGGCGTTCAAGGCCGACGACGAGACCATCAAGAAGCTGGAGAAGCGCGGCGTACCGGTGATGGCCACGCGCGGCGCGTACCCGGCCGACCCGATCGGGAACATGCGCGAGGTGTTCAGCATGATCGGCAAGGCGACCGGGCGCACCGAGCGTGCCGACCAGGTCCTCAAGGAGTTCGACGACCACCTCGCGACGGCGAAGAAGCGGGTCACCGACGCCGACCTGCCGACGAAGGACTTCCTGTTCTTCGACGGCTGGCTCCAGGGCGGCAACCTCACCATCCGCCCCTACGGCGAAGGCGCCCTGTTCACCGCGATAGGCGAACAGCTCGGCATGACCCCCGCGTGGACCGACGACGTCAACAAGGCCCACGGCGACGGGGGAGTCGACCCCGCCTACGGCCTCGCGCAGACCGATGTCGAGGGACTCACCGCGGTGGGCAACGCCAACCTCTTCCACGCCAACGACGACGGCGTGGGCGGATACGTCAAGGCGCTGGAGAAGAACCCGATCTGGAAGTCGATCCCGGCCGTCAAGGAAGGCCGCGCGCACGCCTTCCCCGCGCGGGTGTGGGGCGCCGGCGGCCCGCGCTCCTGTGCGCAGGCGATCGACGCGTACGTCGACGTGCTCGACACGAAGTGAACACACCACGGATATCGGTACCCGGACGGAGACCGCTGCCGCGCACCGCCGCCGGCGGCGGCTCCGCCGGGGCGGGCGTCCTGGCGCTCCTGCTCGGCGGGATCGTCGTGGTCGGCCTGTGGCACCTGACGCAGGGCACGTCCGGGGTGGGCGTCGGAGACCTGGTGCGGTACTTCACCGGGGAACGGGAGAACACCGGCGGGGCGCCGGTCGGTGAGATCTTCACCGGCTCGCGCCTGCCCCGGCTGCTGGCCGGGGTGGCGGTGGGCTTCGCCCTCGGCTCCGCCGGCGCGCTGCTGCAATCGGTGACGCGCAACGTGCTCGCCTCGCCGGACACCCTCGCCGTCACGGCCGGCGCCTACTTCACCCTGTCGCTCGTCGCCGCCGCCGGGCTCGTCGTCCCGCTGTGGGCGTCGGGCGCCGCCGCCTTCGCCGGGGGCCTGCTCGCGGCGGCGCTGGTGCTGGCCCTCGCGGGCGGGGCCGCGGGCACCACGGGCACACGCCTCATCCTCGCCGGATCGGCGACGGCCCTGGCCCTGGAATCCGGGACCGCGCTGCTCCTCATCCTCTTCAACCAGAACACCACCGGCCTCTTCGCCTGGGGAAGCGGCTCACTCGCCCAACTGAACATCGACGCGTCGATGCGTGCGGTCCCTCTCGTCGCCGTGGTGCTGTGCGTCGCCCTGGCGCTCTCCCGGCGGCTGGACGTACTGAACCTGGGCGACGACACCGCGTCCTCCCTCGGCGTGCCGATCCGCACCACCCGTGTCACCGCGGTCCTCTGCGCCGTACTCCTGACCAGCACGGCGGTGACCCTCGCGGGCCCCATCGCCTTCATCGGACTCGGCGCGCCCGTGCTGACCCGCCTGATCGCGGGACGGGTCCACGCCCTGCACCGGCACCTCCTCCTCATCCCCGCGTCCGGCCTGTTCGGCGCGCTGCTCATCCTCCTCGCCGACGCCACCCTGCGCGCGGTGCAGGGCGCGCAAGGAGCCGCGTCCATCCCCACGGGCGTGCCGACCGCGCTGCTGGGCGCCGTCGTCGTGGTGGTCCTCGCGCTGCGCCTGCGCGAAACGGGCCAGGTCAGGCAACCACCGCCCGCGCGGGCCGGCACCCGCTCACGCCGCTCGTTCCTCCTCGTCGCGGCCGGCGCGGTGGTCCTGCTGGCCGCGACGGTCCTCGTCGCGATCCTCGCGGGGAGCCTCTGGCTGCGTACCGGGGACATCGCGCTCTGGATCCACGGCGCGGCCCCCGACCTGATCGGCCAGGCGCTCGACGACCGGATCCCGCGCGTGGCCGCCGCCGTGCTCGCCGGCGCGGCGCTCGGACTGGCCGGATGCGCCGTGCAGAGCGCGGTACGCAACCCGCTGGCGGAGCCGGGCCTGCTCGGCATCACGGCGGGCGCCGGGCTGGGCGCGGTGACCGTCGTGACGGCGGACCTGCCCGGCGGACGGCCGCTGCTCATCACCGCGGCGGTCGCGACGGGGCTCGCCACCTTCGCGCTCATCGCCCTGCTGGCCTGGCGCGGCGGCTTCCTGCCCGACCGGTTCGTGCTGATCGGCATCGGCAGCGGATACGGCCTCAACGCCATCACCACCTTCCTCCTGCTGCGGGCCGACCCGTGGAACACACCCCGGATCTTCACCTGGCTCTCCGGTACGACCTACGGGCGCACACTGCCCGACGTGGTGCCGGTCGCGGTGGCGACGCTGGTCGCACTCCCGCTGCTGCTCGCCATGCGCGGCCGGCTCGACCTGCTCGCCGTCGACGAGGACACCCCGCGTGTGGTCGGCGTCCGGGTGGAACGCACCCGCTTCGCCGCCCTGGCCGTCGCCGCGGTGCTCGCGGCGCTCAGTGTGATCGCGGTCGGTGTGGTCGGCTTCGTGGGGCTCGTCGCCCCGCACCTCGCCCGGTCACTGGTGGGCGCCCGGCACGGCCGGGTGATCCCGGTCGCGATGCTGTTCGGCGGCGTACTGGTCTGTGTGGCCGACACCCTCGGCCGTACGCTCGTCGCCCCCGCCCAGATGCCGGCCGGCCTCATGATCGCCCTGGTCGGAGCCCCGTACTTCGTCTGGGTGCTCCGGCGCTCCCGCGTATGACACCGGCCCCGCACAGCGGCGCGCCCGGGCCGGCGGGCGGCCGTCACCGGTCCGCGCGCCGCGCCCCCCGCCCCTCCGACCCGCCAGGAGCGCAGCCATGACCCCCCGCCAGGACAGACCGGTGAAGAGCGCCGTCGTACCGTACGAGTCCGCCGCGCCGCCGGCTCCGCTGCGGCGGCTGGTACCCGCCGATGTGCTGGAGCGCTGGAGCGCCGTCGACCGCGGCGCCCACGCCCCGCGGCTCGTCGTCGTTCCCGGCGACGACGGGGCGGGGTGGACCGCCGCCGCGCTGGTGACGGCCCGCCCGGACACCGCCTATCTGAAGATCGTCGACGCCGTCGGCGACGTGCCGGCGGCCGTCGACGCGGTGGTCGCCCTCGCGCGGGACCAGGGGCTCGCCCTGGTCAAGTGGGAAGGGTGGACGGCGAGTCCCGGGACGGCCGCCGCCGCGGGCTTCACCCCCCTGCGCGCCCCACTGGCGCACACGGAGGACGTGCGGGGGCCCCGCACCGGCTATGTGCGCCGACTGCACGACGGAGCGGTCCCCGAGCCCCCGTACTACGCGCAGAGCACCCACTTCACCTGCGGCGCCGTCACCGCGCTGCTCGCGCAGGCACACGCGGGAGCCCTGCCGGAGGAATCCCTCGACCGCCCGGCGGAGCTGACGCTGTGGCGCGCCGCGACCAACTTCCCCGCCTGCGAGCCCGTCGGACTGGGCGTCGCCGTGCGCCGCGCGTGGCCGTCGACCCCCGTCGAGGTCGTTCTCGACAGGGACCGGCCCGTCCTGCTCGACACGTACGCGGAGAGCGAGCAGGAGTGGCGCGCCGTGCTCCAGCGCGCGTCACGGACGGACGCCGAACGGGCCGGTGTCCCCGTCGACCCACGTCATCTGAGCCTGACCGCGATCCGGAGCGCGATCGGCCGACGCGGGCAGGTGCTGCTCCTGGTCTCGCTCGCGAGGATGCAGGGGTTCGACGTGCCGCACTGGGTGCTCTGCCACGGCACCGTGCCGGGTGCCGTCGTGATCGAGGACCCCTGGGCCAACGCCGCCGCGGGGGACACCTGGGTCGACGCCCATCTGCTGCCCGTACCCGACGCGTCGCTCGACGCGATGTCGATGATCTCGGCGGACCCCTTCCGCGGTGCGGTGATCATCGGCTGACGGTGGCGGCGCGTGCCCCCTCGGACGTCTCAGACGCGCGCCCGCCGCTCAGGAGGGAGGTCGGCCGGGGTGGCTCCGGGCGGCCCCAGGACGAGGTCGCCCATCTCGGCGGCCACCGCGGCGAACAGCTCCGCGTCGAGCGCGGTCGACGCGGTGGCCAGATGCAGCGGGGTGCCCGTCCGGGCGATGATCTCGGCGAATCCGGCGGGCGAGGAGATGTTGAGGGCGCGGGCACCGTCCGCACCGGCCGCTATCGCGTGGGGCACGTGCAGGGGGATGGTGAAGAAGTCCCCCGAGCGCAAGGTCACCTGCTCTTCCCCCGCCCATACGGTCAGCGAACCGGAGGAGACCCAGAGCCGCTCCTCGTACCTGGTGTGGGCGTGCAGCGGGGTGGCCGCGCCCGCGGGCATGAAGGAGTCCGTCACGTCGTGGCGGCCGTCGGTCTCCTCCGCCGAGGTGAGAATGGAGACCCGCAGTTCCTGACCGAGCACGTACTGGCGGCCGGGACGGTCCGGGTCGGCGGACAGGGAGGGAAGATGGCTCACGGGTCGTCCTTCGCTGGAGCTGCTTCATTGGTTAGAGGAACCCTATAGTGAAAGTTGGTCCCGTGCCGCAGAAGGGTGCCGCGCGCCAGGAGGACGCCCCCGAGCAGCCGGGTGGCCGGCGCGCCTACCACGCGCCGCGCCGTACGGAGGCGGCGGCGCGGACCCGGGAGGCGATCCTCGACGCGGCGACGCGGCTCTTCCTCGACCAGGGGTATGTGAACGTCACCGTCGCCGAGATCGCCCGGGAGGCGGGCATCGCCGTACCGACGGTGTACGCCAGCACCGGCGGCAAGGGCGCCGTCCTGACGATCCTCGTCGAGGCCGGTCTGCGCGGCTCCGCGTCCGAGGAGACACGTGCCGCGGTGCGCGGGACCGAGGACCCCCATGAGGTGGTTGCCGCGGTGGCCCGCGGCACCCGCCTGGACAACGAGCGGCATCACCGCCTCGTCCGGGTCATGGCCGACGCGGCCCACGCGGACGAGCACGCCGCCACGGCCCTCGCCCGCGCGGACCACGCGTACCGGGAGGCCCTCGCGGCCGTGGCCCAGCGGCTGGGCGAAGGGGAGTTGGACGCCCTGCGGCCCGGCCTCACGCCCGCACGGGCCACCGACATCCTCTGGTTCTATCTCGGCCATCGCTCCTGGCACGGACTGGTCGTCGAACAGGGCTGGTCCTGGGACGCCACGGAGGAATGGCTCAGGGAACAGGCCACGACGGCGCTGCTCCCCCCGAGTTGAGCCGTGCGGCCTGCCACCGGTGCCGCAACGTCGTTGCGTGCGTGGCCTGTTGTTGACTTACGGACTATGCTTCGGCTTCACAACAGATCCCACTCCGACGTGTACGGGAGCGAATATGGCCGCCGGACCTTTGCGGAACGAGGAGGCCGAGCGCGCTCGCGTGCCCCGCGCGGCCGGAGGGTCTTCGGCCAGGACCGCCGCTCAGGCTGGTCCCGGTGCCACGGCCGGGAACGCCGCGGTCGTCCAGATGCTCCGCGAGGCCGGGCATCCATGGGCCCAGGGCCGGCATCAGCACAGTTCCGCGTGCGGGCATCAAGGGGAGGCGTCCCCGGTCCAGCGTTCCGCCCAGGGCGGGACCGTCGAGCGGGCACCTCAGGACGAGGAGCACGCCCACGGATCCGACCCCGTGGCCGACCACAGTCCGGCCGGTCAGGCGGCCCTGCTCGGCGAAGCCATGGCGTCACGGAGCCGTTCGCTTCCCGCACCGCTGCTCGCGGCGGCGGTGCCGTACTTCCAGAACCCGAGGCTCTCCGCCGTTCAGCTCCATGACACCCCGGTGGCCCAGCGGGCCACCGAGGCCCTGGGAGCCCAGGCCATGACGGTCGGCCACCACATCTTCGCGCCCCCGGAAGTGGTCGGGAACATGAGGATCATGGGTCACGAGCTGAGCCATGCCAACGAAAACCTCAACGGCACCCCCGAGAGCGGTATCAGCAACGGTGCCGGACTCACGGTCACCGACCCCAGGCAGAACTCCGAGAACAAGGCGGACAAGGACGGGGCCCACTTCGACGCGGGCGCCGCGACCGCCCCGTCCGTCGTCGCCCGACGGGCGGTCACGCGCGACGCCGGTACCGCGGCCGTCGACGAGGAGGCGTCGATACCGGGCTGAGCTGTGCGGCGCGCGGCCCGGACGCCGACCGCGCAGCGCATGGAGCGCCCGTCGCGGGGCCACCGGGACAACCAGGAGGCCGGCGTCTCCTCCTCGGGATCGGACTACGACCGGCAGGTCGACAGTTCCCCGGAGCGGGGTGCCTCCGCGTCGCGGGGTGGTGGCAGCGCCGCACACTCGGGACGAGGTGTGCGGCTTCGTGCACGGGCGCATCACACCGATTCTCCCCGAGGGCACCGATGAACACGCGGACTTCATGTACCGCTACCCGGAGGTGTTGTGGGAGGTCTTCCCGCGCGCCCGCCGCGGGGACCGTGGCGGCTGCCAGCCGGACGACGCGTTCACCGTGGTCCCGGCCGGACGGCGGCCGGACGGCCGGCCAGGGCGAGGAACGGCTCCAGAAGGCCGAGCAGCGCCTCGGGGCGGTCCAGGGGGATGATGTGACCGCAGTCCTCGACGGTGTGGCCGACGAGATGGTCGGCCACCGGCCGCAGTTGCCGTTCGAGCGCCCTGCCCACGGGGTGGGCGCCGATGGCCATGGTGGGTACGGTCAACCGGCTCGTACGGACGGCCTCCTGGATCTGGCGGGCGCTGGTGGGCATCGCGCGGTAGTACGAGAAGGCGCGGCGCAGGGCCTCGGTTCCGGTGTACGCGTGGACGAAGGCGTCACGGACGGCCGGGTCCATGCCCCGTCCGAGGGTGCCGGCGTCGAGGAACCAGTCGAGGTACCGCTCCTCGTGCCCGGTGAGTACAAATTCCGCCAGGCCGGGCTCCGCGTGGAAGCCGAACCACCAGGGGGTGCCCCGGGCGAGGAATTCCTCACCGCCCGGCAGTGTGCCCAGGAGCGACTCCATGACCACGAGTTGCCGGACGAGGTCAGGGCGGCGCATGGCGAGCAGGAAGGCCGGCGGGGTGCCCGCGTCGATGCCGATCACGGCTGCGGAGTTCTCGCCGAGGGCGTCGAGGAGGGCTTCGGCGTCGGTGGCGAGCGTGCCGGCGTCGTAGCCGCCGTCCGCCGGCCCGCTCGCGCCGAGTCCTCGCAGGTCCGGCGCTATCACGCGGTATCGCCCGGCAAGTCGCTCCAGGACGTTCGTCCACAGTCGCCAGGTGTGCGGGAAGCCGTGGAGCAGCAGGACGGCCGGGCCCTCGCCGGCCAGGGCCACGTTGAGGTCGACGCCGTTCGCCCTGACCCGCCGGAGTTCGACGCCGGATGGGTGGTGAGCGCTGGACGTGCGGTTCGGTGCGACGGACACGGGGCTCTCCCTGAGGTGGTTACCAATGGTGACAACAGAAAGCTAGGTGACTACCATGAAGGGGACAAGACCGTACTTCTGCCACAGGTGGTGAGCCCGAGGTGACCTCCTCGACCCGGCGGTTCCCTCGCGGGAGCCATGGAGATCTGCTGGATCCGCAGTGCCCGACCCGCCGTCTGCTCGACCGGATCGGCACGAAGTGGATGTCGATGGCCGTCAAAGTGCTGGCGGAGGCGGATCCGGAGGAGGTGCGCTTCGCGGAACTGCAGCGCAGGATGGTCGGCGTCTCGCAGAAGATGCTGTCGGTCACCCTCCAGGGGATGGCCCGTGACGGACTGGTCAGCCGCCGGGTGGAGCCCTCGGTCCCGCCGCGTGTGTACTACCGGCTCACTCCGCTCGGCCTGTCGCTGGAAGGGCCGCTGGCCGCGGTACGTGCGTGGGCGGAGGAACATATGGCCGAGGTCGACCGGGCCAACCGGCGAGGCGGGGAACACACCGCCGACGACTGACCGCCGCATGTCGGCGGGCGTGGTCGACGGGGTGGGGCTTCGCCGCTCCCGCTCGACCGGCTCGGAGCGCTCGCGGCTCTCGCGGGGGGACACCTCCCGCCGGCCGCGCGCCGCGTCCGGGCCGCGGCCTCCGGGCGCTGGGGGGGGGGGGGGCCCCGCGCCGGCCACGGGGGGTGGCGGGGGCCCCACCATAAGCGCGCCCCCGCGAGGGGGGGTGGACCCCCCACCCCCCCCCG
>NZ_JBHZDA010000007.1:98692-101395 GCF_042755665.1 Streptomyces sp. NPDC059142 | reverse complement strand
GCGCGCGGGGGGGGGCGCGCGGGGGGGTCGGGGGGGGCCCCCCCCCCGCCCGCCCGCGCGCCGCGCGGTCCGGGGCCCCCGGGCTTTGGGGGGGGGCGCCCCCCCGTCCGCTCTCAGGGCGTGTCGCGGGTCCCCTCCGTATCGCCGCGCCCGTCAGGTCCGAGTGACCCCGTCACCCGCCGGAGTGTGACGGGCGGCCCGTGTCACGACCGTGCGTGCTGCGGCAGGGTGAGGATCTCGGCGCCGTCCTCGGTGATGGCGATCGTGTGTTCGCTGTGTGCGGTCCGGCAGCCCGTCGCGCTGCGGAGCGTCCACCCGTCGGTGTCGGTGACGAGTCGGGCGGTGTCCGCCATGACCCACGGCTCCAGCGCCAGCAGCAGCCCGGGGCGCAGTGTGTAGCCCCGGCGGGGCCGTCCGGTGTTCGGTACGTGCGGGTCCTGGTGCATCGTCGATCCGATGCCATGGCCTCCGAACTCGGTGTTGATCGGGTATCCGGCCTTGCCGAGGACCGTACCGATGGCATGGGAGATGTCGCCGATGCGGGCCCCCGGCCCGGCGGCGGCGATCCCCGCGGCCAGCGCGCGCTCCGTGGTGTCGATCATCGCGACGCTCTCCGGGGGCCGCGTGTCGCCGACGACGAAGCTGATGGCGGCGTCCGCGGCGACCCCGCCCTGGGAGACGGCGAGGTCGAGCGTCAGCAGATCCCCGTCGGCCAGTGTGTAGTCGTACGGCCGCCCGTGGAGTACGGCGTCGTTGACGGCCGTGCAGATGTAGTGGCCGAACGGCCCGCGCCCGAAGGAGGGCGCGTAGTCGACGTAACAGGACACCGCTCCCGCCTCGACGATCATGGCCTTGGCCCACCGGTCGATGTCCAGGAGGTTCGTGCCGACCGTGCTGCGGCCCTTCAGTGTGTGCAGGATGTCGGCGACCAGGGCGCCTGTGTCCTTCGCCCGGGTCAGCAGGGTGGAGTTCAAGATCTCGATCATGTTGCGCCCTTCCCGGCAACCAATAACTATACCGGCCGGACTATACCGGTATGAGAATGGGTTCCCGGACCGCCCGACCGCCGGACCGCCCGACCGCCGGACCGCCCGACCGCCGGACCGTCCGACCGCCGGGCTTCCCGCCGAGGAGCGCCCTCACCCGGCGGAGCGAAGGACCCTGCGGGCCTGTTCCGTGTCGAGGTCGTTCTCCCACTTGCCGATCACGATGGTGGCGACGGCGTTGCCGAGAACGTTGATGAAGACGCGGCCCTCGTTGAGGATGCGGTCGATGCCGACGATCAGGGACAGCGCGGCCAGCGGGATGTGGCCGACGGCCGTGACGGTACTGGCGAGCACGATGAACGCGCCGCCCGCGATCCCGGCCGTGCCCTTGCTGGTGAGCATCATGACGCCGACCATGACCAACTGCTGCTGCCAGGACAGGTCGATGCCCATGGCCTGGGCCAGGAACAGGGAGGCCATCGTGAGATAGACCGCGGAGCCGTCCAGGTTGAAGGAGAACCCGGAGGGGATGACGATGCCCACCACCGGCCGGCCGATGCCGAGGATCTCCAGCTTGCGGACCAGTTGCGGCAGCACCGCCTCGCTGGAACAGGTGCTCAGGGCGACCAGCAGCTCCGCCTTGAGGAAGCGCATGAGGCCGAACAGGCTCAGGCGGCAGGCCCTCATGATCGCCCCGAGCACGACCAGAACGTAGAGGACGCAGGTCGCGGTGAACAGGACGATCAGATAAGCGAGTTGCTTCAGGCTCTCGGCCCCGTAGGTGGCGACCACCGTCGCCAGCGCCCCGAAGGTGCCCAGGGGCGCCAGGCGCATCACCCAGCCGACGATACGGAAGACGACGTCCGACAGCGCCCGGATGCCGCGGGTCAGCGGCGCGCCCTCCTCGCCGGCCTTGTTCAGGGCCACGCCGAAGACGATCGAGACCATCAGCGCGGCCAGGATCGCGTCCCCGGTGATCGCGCCCAGCAGGGAGCTGGGGATCAGGGAGGAGACGAAGCCGGTGAGGGTGGCGTGCTCCGTCGCGGTCCCGGGGACGGCGTCGGCGTTGAGCGACGAGGGATCGACACGCAGGCCCGAGCCGGGCTGGAAGACGTTGGCGACCACGAGTCCGATCAGCATGGACACCAGGGACAGCGCCAGGAAGTAGCCGATCGCCTTCACGCCGATCCGGCCCGCCTTGCGCAGGTTGTCCATGGAGGCGATGCCGGTGGTCACCACGCAGAAGACGACCGGGATCACGATCATCTTGACCAGAGCGATGAACCAGTCGTTGAGCGGGGCCAGTTCCTCACCGAACCCGGGTGCGAGGATGCCCACGGCGATGCCGAGGACCGCGGCGAGCAGGACCTGGAACCACAGCTCCCGTATCAGGCGGTGCGACCGTGACCGCTGTGGGCGGTCGGCGGTGGTGGTGTGTGTCATCGTTGGTGCTCCCTTGCACGACGATCGTGTGTTGCCCTGTCCCGTGGTGGTGTGCGGGGGCGCACCGCGCGGTTCGCGTCCCCGCTCGCGTGAGGCGGTCCCGGCGGTCCCGTACGCGCGCCCCGTACGGGGTGTCCGGTCGAGGGCGCCGGCCGACGGGGCCCGCGGCGGGGGGGGGGGGTTTGGCTGGAGGGGGGGGGGGGCACTGGTGAGCCGCGCAGCACCGAGACCACTAATGGGGTGAGAGTGAGGAGGGCTGTGGGGTTTGTAGTGG
>NZ_JBHZDA010000007.1:38818-98682 GCF_042755665.1 Streptomyces sp. NPDC059142 | reverse complement strand
GGGGGCGCCCCGCGCGTTGCGCGCCCCCTCTCGCGTGCGGCGGCCCCGGCGGTCCCTTACGCGCCCCCCTTCGGGGGTGTCCGGTCGTGGGCGCCGCCCGACGGCGCCCGCCGGGTGGCGGGCGCGTCACGGTGCGGCGCGGGTCAGCCGTGCAGCGCGCGCAGCACCTCGTAGAAGGCGGCCTTGCGCTCGAAGCCGATGCCGGGGGTGTCGGTCAGGCCGACGCGGCTCTTCTCGACGACGGCGTCGTCGGCGAAGCCGCCGGTGGGCTGGAACTCGCCCGGGTAGGACTCGTTGCCGCCGAGCTTGAGGGCGGCGGCGATGTGCAGGGAGAACTGGTGCCCGCCGTGCGGGACGCAGCGCCGGGAGGACCAGCCGTGCCGGCGGAGCATGTCCTGGATGCGCAGGTACTCCACCAGGCCGTAGGAGAGCGCGGGGTCGACCTGGATGGTGTCGCGGTCGGGGCGCATGCCGCCGTAGCGGATGAGGTTACGGGCGTCCTGCACGGAGAAGAGGTTCTCGCCGGTGGCGATGGGGCCGCGGTAGTGCTCGGCCACGGTGGCGTTGAGGTGGTAGTCGAGCGGGTCGCCGATCTCCTCGTACCAGAACAGCCCGTACGGCTCGATGGCCCGCCCGTACTCCAGGGCGGTGGTGAGGTCGAAGCGTCCGTTGACATCGACGGCCAGCCGGGAGCCGTCGCCGCCCAGGACGTCGATGACGGCCTCGATACGGCGCAGGTCCTCCGCCAGTCCCGCGCCGCCGATCTTCATCTTGACGACGTCGTAGCCCAGGTCGAGAAAGCCGCGCATCTCGTCCTTGAGGTCGGTGAGGGTCTTGCCGGGGGCGTAGTAGCCGCCCGCGGCGTAGACGAAGACGGAGTCGTCGGGCTGTCCGTCGCCGTACCGCTCGGACAGGTACCGGTACAGCGGCTTGCCCTCGATCTTGGAGGCCAGGTCGAACAGGGCCATGTCCACCACGCCGACCGCGACCGAGCGTTCGCCGTGTCCGCCGGGCTTCTCGTTGCGCATCATCACGTCCCACGCCCTGGCGTGGTCCAGCCTGCCCTGCTCGTCCAGCAGGCTGCCGGGTTCGGCGTCGAGCAGGCGGGGCAGGACGCGGCGGCGCAGGATCTCGCCGGCGCTGTAGCGGCCGTTGGAGTTGAAGCCGTAGCCGACGACCGGCTTGCCGTCGCGGACGACATCGCTCTCGATCGCCACGATCGAGCAGTCCATGGAGCTGAAGTCGATCCAGGCGTTACGGATCGAGGAGCTGATCGGGACGGTGCCCTCGTAGACGTTGGTGATCTTCACTGGGGCCTTTCTCATATCTTATAAGATGCGACGGCTGTTAGAGTGGGCCGGAGCCACACGGGATGTCAAGGGGTGGGGAACCGCCGGAAAGGAACGGTCAGGGGGCCATGGCAGGACCGAACCTGTTCTTCAGCAAGAGCGACCTCGCCTACGCGGAACTCCGCGACCGGATCCTCTTCGGCACGCTCCCGGCCGGGTCACGGCTCGCGCAGTACGACCTCGCCGAGTCCCTCAACATGAGCATCACGCCCCTGCGCGAGGCCATCCGCCGCCTCAGCAGCGAGGGGCTTCTCACCGTGGAGACCCACCGCGACGTGCGGGTCTCCACCATGAACTCGGACGAGGCCCGCCAGCTCTTCGAGGTCCGTCTGTCCCTGGACCCGACCGCCGCCGAACTCGCCGCCCTGCGGCGTACCGACGACGACATCGCCACCATGCGGGCCGCCGTCGACCGCCTCCTCCCCGTCACCCGCCAATGGGGGGAGGAGGCGCTCACGGCCCACCGCACCTTCCACCAGGCGCTGTACCGGGCCTCGCACAACGATGTCCTCATCCGTCTGCTGGACGATCTGTGGGACAAGTCCGACCGGTACCGTCGCCTCGGCCTGGAACTCCCGCCCGGCGACGAACCGCGCACCCGTGACCTCCAGGAGCACCACCAACTCGTCTCACTGATCGTGGACGGCAGGGGCGCCGAGGCGGCTCAGTTGATGCGGGACCACATCACCCACAGCCTGACCGTCACCGCCATCAGCGCCCTGGAGGACCGTGAGGGCGCCTCCACGGGGTGAGACGCGGCGGGCGACGCCGTCGGCCCGGTCCTCACGAGCGCCCGCCGGGCTGCCAGTTGTGCACCTCGATGGCGGCGTACCGGTCCGGGGTCAGTACGGCGCGGGCCGTGTCCGGGTCCGGCGCCCGGACCAGCGCCGCCGTGCCCAGTCAGATGGCGCCGTCGTCGGACAGGAGCGGTCCGTAGGCGATCAGTTCGTCCCGGTCGGCCGGCGGCGCGAGGTCGGCGGGCCGCCCCGCGCCGAGGCCGAGCACCAGATAGCGGTTGCCACCGCCGGGTTCGCCGGGGAACTCCCACATGGTGCGCCCCAGTGTGTTGCGCCACCGCCGCAGCAGTACGTCCCGGTAGGCGCCGGCCTGGTAGCTCGGCTCGTCGAAGGCGAACGCGCGGGCGGCGGCGGGATCGGGGAGGTCCACGATGTGCACGCTTCCGGTGGGCGTGTCGCCGTCGTCGGCGAGGGTCGGCCCCCGGGCGATCATCTCCTTCGCGTACCGGTCCATGTAGGACCAGTGCTCTTCCAGCAGTTCGTGGCGCAGCGGCAGGGAGCCGGGCCGGTCGCGGTGGTAACAGAGGAACTCCATGCCCAACGATCTCCCGACGGGGGCGGGTTGGTCGAGGAGGTTTCGCCGTGACGGCCGCCCCGTGTGCGAGCCGGGGACATGGCGGCACGGTGCCGATGACGTACCGGCGGTGCGTCGGCGCGTCACTCCTCGCGGGTGGCGTAGCCGAGCGTACGTTCGCTCAGCGTCTCCTCGACGACATCGAGGAGTTCCAGCAGGGCCCCGGAGATCGTGGCGGGGTCCTCGCCCGCCACGAGGCGTCGGCCGATCTCGCCGTAGACCAGCGAGTGGAACCAGCCGATCTGGCCGGCCACCACGCGCGGTGTCTGGTCGCCGGGGGCGGCTCCGGTCTCCTCGGCCAGAACCGCGGTGAGGGCGTCGGTCATCTGCCGGCCGAGATCCTCCAGGCGGGCGGTGAGAGTGGGGGCGGCCCGCATCATCTCGAACACGGGGCCGAAGCCCGCGGTCAGGCCCACCTTCCGGTCGCGGTGGCGCAGTTCGTGCCGCAGGTGTCCGAGCACCGCGCCTGCGGCGGACTCGCCGGGCCGCCGCGCGCGTGATGTCGGCGAGCCGCTGCGGGGACGCCTCGTCCGGCGGCAGGACGAGGTCCTCCTTCGCCTCGAAGTAGTTGTAGAGGGTTTTGACGGAGACCTCCGCCGCCGCCGCGACCTCGGCGATGGTGACGTGGTCGAAGCCCCGCGCCACGAACAGGCCGAGGGCCGCCTCGGAGATACGTCGCCGCGTCTGCCGCTTCTTCCGTTCCCGCAGCCCCTCGCTCATGACGCGACCTGGGGGAGCCACCGGTC
Source organism: Streptomyces sp. NPDC059142 (assembly GCF_042755665.1). NCBI lineage: Bacteria > Bacillati > Actinomycetota > Actinomycetes > Kitasatosporales > Streptomycetaceae > Streptomyces > Streptomyces sp. NPDC059142. Next base: position 95,216 of record NZ_JBHZDA010000007.1, on the reverse strand, counting down.
GGACATCCGTACCCGGGAGGCGAGATGGGCCACGTAGGCTTCGCGGACCTCCTCCGGCGTGGCGAACCCCGGCTCGTCGGCCAGCCACGCGTCCGGTACGGCGGCGACGATCCGGCGCAGCAGCCGAGGGGTCACCCGGTGCGCCAACTCGGCGTCCGCGGCAGCCATGTCGAGGCCCGGTGAGCCGAGCGCGTGGAACCGGAAGTCGTACGCCTTGCCGACCGCGTCCGCCGCGCTCTCCCAGCGGTGGTGGAAGACCAGCGACGCGCCGTGGTCGATGAGCCACAGGAGAGGCTTCTGAGGACCGGAGGCCGGCCATGTCATCAGGTTCGAACTGTGCACCGTACGGTCCACGTTCGCGGTGAACGCGTCCAGCCAGATGATCCGGGCGGACTCGACCGGGTCGGCCTCCGGTGCACCGGGTGTCCGTGGCGTGAAGTCGGCGGCTCCCGGCAGGTGGTCCATGCCGAGGTTGAGCCCCGCGCTGGCGTGCAGCAGGTCCTGCACCTCCTCGTGCGGCTCTCCCGCGGCGACCGACGGGTCGAAGTTCACCAGCACCAACTCCGGTACCCGCAGGCCGAGATGGCGCGCCAGCTCGCCGACGACGACTTCCGCGACGAGCGCTTTGCGCCCCTGCGCCGAGCCCGTGAACTTGACGACGTACGTCCCCAGGTCATCGGCCTCCACGACCCCGGGGACGGAGCCCCCGCTCCGCAGCGGGGTCACGTACCGGACGGCTGTGACCGTACGCAGCCCGTTTGTGTGGGTCTCCATGCGCTTCCGCTCCCGCCCGCTCCGCTCGAAAATATAATGCGCTGTAAATATACAGCTCGCTATAGTTTTCTCGGACTTCCTGCAGACGCGGGCTTCCACGGAGAGGACGACACCGGTGACGACGGACGCGCGGGATGCCGCGGTGAGGCGTGCCAACGCTGCTCTGGAGACGTACACGCTCTCGGGCGACGGCTGGCGCCGCAGCCCCGGTGAGACCCTGCACCAGGTCCTCGCCGATCTGCTGCACTGGTGTGACGGCACCCAGCGCGACTTCGACGCCGCCCTCAAGCGGGCACGCGCCCTGCACACGGCGGACAGCCCGCCGTCCGCGTAGGCGATGGCGCTCTCGCGACGGGGCCGCCGAAGGGGCGGATCAGGCTCAACGGCTCATGGTCAACGGTCCATGGCTCAAGGGAGAGAGGTCGGACGACAGTGCGGACATCGGAGGTCACGCGTGCGGTGGCCGCGGCCATGGCGACCGCTTCCTCGCTCGGCCTGAGCGTGGACGACGCGATCGTTCTTCAGGACTCGAACAGGCTCACACTGCGCCTGCTGCCCTGTGACGTGCTGGCCCGGGTGGCGCCCGTGGCGCATCAGGCCGCACAGGTCGAAGTCGAGCTCGCCCAGCGGCTCGCCGGAGCCGGGTGCCCGGTGGCCGTTCTCGACCCTCGGGTGGAGCCACGCGTCCATGAGCGCGACGGCTTCACGGTCACGCTCTGGACGTACTACGCGCCCGTGACACCCCGAGAGATCCCACCGGCCGACTACGCCGACGCGCTCCAGCGGCTGCATGCCAGTATGCGCGCGCTCGACGTGCCGGCGCCGCGCTTCACGGATCGCGTCGAGCACGCCCGACGACTGGTGGCGGACCGTGACCGCACCCCGGAACTGGCCGACGCGGACCGGCGACTGCTCGGCGACACGTTGCGGAGCCTGAGACGGGCGATCGACGAGCGCGGCGCCCCCGAACAGCTACTGCACGGCGAGCCGCACCCGGGCAATGTGCTCTCCACGGAGAACGGGCTGCTCTTCATGGACCTGGAGACATGTTGCCGTGGGCCCGTCGAATTCGACCTGGCCCATGCCCCCGAAGAGGTCGCCCGGCACTGTCCCGGCGTCGATCGGGACCTGCTGCGGGAGTGCCGGATCCTCGTACTCGCGATGATCACGACGTGGCGCTGGGACCGGGACGACCAACTCCCGGACGGGCGCCGCTTGGCCGCCGAATGGCTCGGCCGGATCCGGGCGGCCCTCACCGAGGACAGGGACAGAAGCTGACGGCCCGGCTTCTGCCGCCGGACGTCAGGCGGCGATGCCGGGTTGCAGGGTTGCCGGGTTGTCGGCGAGGCGGGATGTCCTCGGCGGTAACCCGGAGCCGGCAGGAACCGGCGGAACCGGGAGGCTTCCGCGGCCAGGACGGTGTGACAGCGCGGGAAGGCGGCGACGACCCGGAACCGCGCCTCGCGATGGTCGTCCTGGTCCGGACAGCTCACTTCCAGCAGGGCGCCCGGTAGCGGAATTTCCCCGGCTCGACCGCGGGGACGCCGGTGGCAGGTGGCGGTGACGGCGACGATGCCGACGTCGGAGGAGGCCGACAGCTCGGCGTCCTCCGACGCCCCGACGGCCGAACCGCCGAGGTACGCGCCCCGGACCCCGTCATCGGCCTTGTCGCAGCTCGCCGCCGCCTCTCGACCGATCAACAGGGTCCGGGCCGCGCGGGCAGCCGGGCGCCGGGTTCAGTTCCCCACGCCGAGGCCGGACATGAACGCCGCCGGGTAGCGGTCGCCGCGTGCCGCGCCCGGTGGGACCGCCTTCTCGATCTCGGCGAGGTCGTCCGCCGTGAGGGCCAGCTCCGTCGAGGCCAGCGCCTCGGACAACCGCTCGCGGGTACGGGCGCCGACCAGCGGCACGATGTCCTCGCCCTGCGCGGCCACCCAGGCGATGGCCAGTTGGGCGACCGTGCACCCCTTCGCCGATGCGACCCGGCGCAGCGCCTCCACGAGGGTGAGGTTGTGCTCCACGTTCCCGCTCGTGAAGCGCGGGCTGAGGCCGCGGCCGTCGCCGGGTTCCATGGCACGGCCGGCGGACCAGTGCCCGGAGATGAGGCCCCGGCTGAGGACCCCGTACGCGGTGAGGCCGATGCCGAGTTCACGCAGCGTGGGCAGGACCTCCGCCTCCACCGCACGGGAGATCAGCGAGTACTCGATCTGGAGGTCGGCGACCGGATGTACGGCATGGGCCCGCCGGACCGTCGCCGCGTCGACCTCCGAGAGACCGAGGTGGCGCACGTACCCGGCGTCGATCATCTCCTTGACCGCGCCCACCGTCTCCTCGATCGGCACCGCGGGGTCCAGCCGGGCAGGACGGTAGATGTCGATGTGGTCGGTGCCCAGCCGGGTCAGCGAGTAGGCCAGGAAGTTCTTCACCGCCTCGGGGCGGCCGTCGTACCCGCCGAACACGGGGCCGGGCCCCCGCAGCATGCCGAACTTGACACTCAGCCGGTAGCTGTCGCGGTCCCGGCCCCGCAGAGCCTCGGCGAGCAGCAGTTCGCTGTGGCCCATGGCGTAGAAGTCGGCGGTGTCGATCAGTGTGACGCCGGCGTCCAGCGCGGCATGCACGGTGGCGATACTCTCCGCGCGGTCGGCCGTGCCGTAAGCGCCCGACATGGCCATCGCGCCCAGGCCCAGCGCGGAGACGGCCGGACCGGTGCTGCCCAGGGTTCGGGTCCGCATCATGTTTCTCCTTCGTCGTCGGTCTGCCACCCACCCTGCGCCCGTCCCGCGATCCACGGGAGCGGAGCGTTCATCATGGGAGAGCCGCTCCCTGGATCGGCGCGCCGGCGCGAGGGACCCTGGGGTGATGCAACGTGACCAGCTCGCCGACTTCCTGCGCCGCCGCCGCGAGGCGATCCGCCCGGCCGAGGTCGGCATCGCCGACGGCCCCCGGCGCCGCACCACCGGCCTGCGCCGGGAGGAGGTGGCCCTCCTCGCCGGAATGTCGGTGGATTACGTCGTACGCATCGAGCAGGGCCGCAGCAGCCGGCCCTCGACGCAGTTGCTCGGCGCGCTCGCCAGGGCGCTGCGACTCTCCGACGACGAGCGCGACCATCTGTTCCACCTGGCCGGCCACCGGCCTCCGCCCGCCGAAGGGGTGGCCGGACAGGCCCGCGCCGGTCTGATCCGTATGCTCGACCTGCTCGGTGACACCCCGGCCCTGGTCCTGTCCGACCTGGGCGAGATCCTTGCCCAGAACCGGGCGGCCCTGCTGCTCGCGGGCGATCTCACCGGCTTCTCGGGCGACCGGCGCTATGCCGTGCACCGCTGGTTCACCGACCCGGATGCCCGCGCCGTCTGCCCGCCCGAGGAGCGGGAGTACCACGCCCGCCGTCTCGTGGCCGATCTGCGCGCCGCCGTGGGCCGCCGGTCCGGCGACCCCACGGCCGCCGGACTCGTCGACCGGTTGCGGCCCGCGAGCGCCGACTTCCGCCGGCTCTGGGACGAACACGAGGTGGCGGTCCGCCGCGCCGACCGCAAGACCTTCCTGAACCCGAGGGTGGGCAGCCTGCGGATGGACTGCGAGACCCTGGTCACGCCCGACCAGGGTCAGCAACTGCTGGTGCTCACCCCGGCGGACACCGAGACCCGCGAACGACTGGAACTGCTGCGCGTCCTGGGCGTCCAGGAGTTCCCGACGGGGCGGACCGGCCCTGAATCCGTACGGTGACGCCGTCACGGGTCCTGGGCGGAAGGCAAAAACCGCACAAGTAACTTGGCGAAGTTACTTGTGCGGTTTTACCGTGAGGGCATGACCGAGAACCCCGGGCCGCAGCGCTCCGCCGCGACCGCGCAACGCCTCAACGACGCGATGAAGCGGCTCCGCGCCCGGCTGCGCGTGGAATCGGGGCAGCACGCCACCGGTCTCACGCTCACCCAGCTCGGCGTGCTGGCCGGTGTCGTACGGGAAGGCCCTGTCACCGCGGCCCGGCTCGCCGCGCTGGAGCATGTCAGTGCGCAGTCCATCGCGCAGAGCCTGGCGGTGCTGAAGGCCGCCGGGCTGATCCACGGCGAGCCGGACCCGGGGGACGGGCGCAAGAAGCTGATGAGTGCCGATCCGGCCGCGACCGCGCTCGTCGAGAGGCTGCTCGCGGGGCGCGCCGCCTTTCTGGCGCGCGCCATCGACCAGGTCGTCGCGCCCGACGAGTGGGAGGACATGGAGAAGGCCGTCGAGCTGCTGGAGCGTCTCGCCGCTGCCGACCCGGGCGACGGCGCCCCATGAGGGCGGCCGCCGTACGGACCGGTTCCACGGCGGACAGCCCCGGCGACAAGCCCTTCGCCTGGACCTTCACCGCCCCGCTGTATGTGGGCGCGGCCCTCAACCCGGTCAACAGCTCCATCATCGCGACCGCCCTGGTGCCCATCTCCGCCGAACTGCACGTCTCCGTGGGCAGCACCGCCGTCCTGATCTCCTCGCTCTACCTGGCCAGCGCCGTCGCGCAGCCCACGGCGGGCAAGCTGGCCGAGGTGCTGGGACCGCGCCGGATCTTTCTCTCCGGCATCGTGCTGGTCCTGTTCGGCGGGCTGGTGGGCGGCCTCGGCCAGGATCTGGCGACGCTGACCGTCGCCCGGGTACTGGTCGGGATCGGCACCTCGGCCGCCTTCCCCTGCGCGATGGTGCTGATACGGCGCCGCGCCGAGGAGGCCGGCCTGGACGCGCCGCCCGGCGGGGTGCTCGGCGGTCTCGCGGTCGCGGGCATGGCCACCGCCGCCGTCGGCCCGCCGCTCGGCGGGCTCCTCGTGGGCGCCGCCGGCTGGCGGTGGGCCTTTCTGATCAACATCCCGGTCACCGTGATCGCCCTGGCCATGGCGCTGCGCCGGCTGCCCGCGGATCCCGGGCCCGACCGCGCGCGCCGCGGCTTCCGTACCGTCGCCGACCGGATCGACCTGCCCGGCATCCTCGGCTTCGCCGGATCGATGAGCGCGCTGGTCGTCTTCCTGACGGGCCTGCCCCGGGTGGAGTGGGCCGCGCTCGCCGTCTTCGTCCTCGCCGCCGTGCCCACGGTGGTGTGGGAGCTGCGGAGGACCGCCCCGTTCTTCGACTTCCGCGGCCTCGCCGCCAACGGCGCCCTCGCCCGTACCTATCTGCGCCAGGCCCTCACCCTGCTCGGTGTCTACTCCGTGCTGTACGGCCTGACGCAGTGGATGGAGGCCGCGCACGGGATCTCCACCGTGGAGGCGGGGCTCCTGCTGCTGCCGATGGGCGCCGTGTCCGCGCTGCTCTCGCGGCCGATCGCCGGCCGTAATCTGGTGCGCGGACCGCTGATCGCCTCGGCGGTGACCATGCTGCTCGGCTCCGTCGGGATCATGCTGCTCACCTCGCACAGTCCGGCGATCGCGCTCGTCCTGGTGTCGCTGGTCTTCGGCGTCACCTCCGCCACCACCACGGTCGGCAACCAGACCGCCCTCTACCTCGCGGCGCCCCCCGACCGGATCGGCACCGCCTCCGGTCTCTTCCGGACCTTCGGCTACCTCGGATCCATCGTCTCCGCCGTGATCGGCGGCATCGTCTTCCGCGACGGCGTGACCGACCACGGGCTGCACGTCCTCGGCATGGTGCTGGTCGCGGCGGGCCTCGCGGTCCTGCTGCTGACCCTCCTCGACCGACGGCTGATGGGCCGCGGCACGCCCCACCCCACCGGCGCGGAACCCCACCACCCCCACCAAGGAGCACCCCACATGAGCACCACCGCCCCGTCCGCCCTCGTCCCCGCGCGGACCGCCCTGCTGGCCATGGACTTCCAGAACGGGATCGTCCCGCGCGCCCCCGGCGCCGACGCCCTCGTCGAGCGGGTCGCGGGCGCCATCGCCGACGTCCGCGCCGCGGGCGGCACCATAGGCCACGTCCGTGTCGCCTTCACCGAGGACGACTGGGCGGCGGTCCCCGGCACCAACGCGTCCTTCAGCGCGGTCTCCGAGGCGAAGACGCTGCACCACGAGGACACCGCCTGCCGGATCGACGAACGGCTCGCACCCGAGGACGGCGACATCGTCGTACGCAAGGTCCGGTACGGCTCGTTCTCCACCACCGATCTCCACGAGCGGCTGAGCGACCGCGGCATCGACACCCTGGTGCTCACCGGCATCAGCACCGGCGGTGTCGTCCTGTCCACGCTCATCGACGCCGCCGACCGTGACTACCGCCTCTATGTCCTGTCCGACGGCGTGGCCGACCCCGACGCCGAGACCCACCGGGTCCTGCTCGACAAGGTGTTCCCGTCCCGGGCCCAGGTCATCGACACCGCCGAACTGCGCGCGCTGCTGCCGTACGCCTGACGCGGGGACCGCTCACCGCCCGGCGGGTCGGCAGGGCCGGCGCTCCGGGAGCCCCGGGCGGCGGGTCGGCCATCCGTTCCTCCTTCCGGGCCCCGCGGGGTCCCAGGGGCGAGGAGGCTGCGCCGTTGGTGGGAAGCCTGAGACGTTCTCGCTGCGCCCGGTGAACGGGGTCCACCGGCTGCGGTTGTATCCGTCGGATGGACCACATCACGTTCCTTGTGGCTGCAGTGATCTTGACCGCTCTCGTGTTCGACTTCACCAACGGCTTCCACGACACGGCGAACGCGATGGCGACCTCCGTCGCCACGGGGGCGCTGCGCCCGAGGTACGCCGTCCTGGTCAGCGGCGTGCTCAATCTCGCGGGCGCGTTCCTGTCGACCGAGGTGGCCAGGACGATCTCCAACGGCATCGTCAGCGACAATCTGGTCACCCCGGCCATGGTGTTCGCCGGGCTGATCGGCGCGGTCCTGTGGAATCTGACGACCTGGCTGCTGGGGCTGCCGTCCAGTTCCTCGCACGCGCTCTTCGGCGGGCTGATCGGAGCAGTGTGGGTGGGGGCAGGACGGGCGGGGGTCCACTTCGACCAGGTGATTGACAAGATCATCCTTCCGGCGATCGCCTCGCCGCTGGTGGCGGGGCTCGCGGCGCTGCTCTCCACCACGCTCGCCTACCGGCTGACGGCCCGGGGCCGGGGGTCCTCGGTCGACCGCGGTTTCCGGCTCGGCCAGATCGCCTCCGCCTCGCTGGTCTCCCTGGCCCACGGGACCAACGACGCCCAGAAGACCATGGGGGTCATCACGCTCACCCTGATCTCCGTCGGCGCGCTCGCCCCCGGTTCGGGGCCGCCGCTCTGGGTCATCGTGTCCGCCGGGCTGACGATCGCCCTCGGCACCTGTCTGGGCGGCTGGAGGATCATCAGGACCATGGGCAGGGGCCTCACCGACATCAGGGCGCCGCAGGGCTTCACGGCGGAGTCGTCCTCCGCGACCGTGATCCTCACCTCGGCCCACCTGGGCTTCGCCCTCTCCACCACCCAGGTCTGCTCCGGCGCCATTCTCGGCGCCGGCCTGGGCCGCAAGCTCGCCGAAGTGCGCTGGGGGGTCGCCGCGCGTATCGCCATCGCCTGGTGCGTGACCCTGCCCGCCGCCGCGGCCGTCGGCGCGCTCGCCGCGGTCATGGTCGTCCACGGCGGCACGATCGGCACCGTCCTCGTCGCCCTGGTCGCGTCCTCCGTGGCGGCGTTCATCGTGGTCGTCTCCCGCCGGCACCCGGTCACGGCCCGCAATGTGAACGACGCGCACACCGTGACCCTGAGCTCGGACACCGCCCGAGCGAAAGTCTGAGAGGGCGGACCACATGGCTCCCAACTGGAGCAGCCTGGGCGAAGTGGCCCTCATCGGCGTCGGCGCCACGGTCGGGATCGTGACCGTGTTCTCGCTGGGCGTCCGCGCCCTCGCGCCCCCGGGGACCCCCCGCGTGGGCACCCCCTCCGACCGCGCGGCACAGCCGTCGGCCCTGCTGAGGAAGGCGGTCGCCGCGCTGTGCTTCACGGCCTGCGCGGGAGCCGTCGTGTACGGCCTCTACCTGATGGTTCCGGCACTCCACTGACCTCCGCCCGTACCCGTACTCCGGTGGCCGGGCGCCTCCGGAGTACGGGTACGGGGCGCCGCCCGTGATGCGTGCGGCAGGCGGACGCGTAAGTCTGGAAGGCGACGCCGGGGGACCGGCGCCGTCGGCCCTCCCGCGCCGGCGGCTCCTCATACGTGGAGGTACAGCATGAAGGCACAGCCCCCGCCGCCCACTCCCGCACTGGAGCCCGCGGCGAGAGAACTGGCCGAGGCCACCGCGGCCCACCCCCGTATCTACGAGGTCCCTCCCGCGCAGGGACGCGACCTCCTCGCCGGCCTCCAGACCGGCGAGGGCGTGGACCGGCCGGGCGTCGACGAGGAGTGGATCACCGTCGACGCCGGTGCATGGGGCACCGTACGGGTGCGCGTGGTCAAGCCCGCGCACGCCGGGGGGCCCCTGCCCGTGATCTTCTACATCCACGGTGCCGGCTGGGTCTTCGGCGACGAGAACACCCATGACCGCCTCGTACGGGAACTGGCCGTCGGCGCGGGCGCGGCGGCGGTGTTCCCCGTCTACGACCGGGCCCCCGAGGCCCGGTACCCCACCCAGATCGAGCAGAACTACGCCGTCGCCCGGTGGGTCGTCGCCCAGGGCGCCGCGCACGGGCTCGACGCCTCGCGCATGGTGGTCTGCGGCGACTCCGTCGGCGGCAACATGTCGGCGGTTCTCGCGCAGATGGCCAAGGACCGCGGAGACGTCCCTCTCGCCGCGCAGGTGCTGCTCTACCCGGTCACCGACGCGAACTTCGACACCGCCTCCTATCTGCAGTTCGCCGAGGGCTACTACCTCACCAGGGACGGCATGCTCTGGTTCTGGGACCAGTACACGACCGACGACGCCCAGCGCGAGGAGCGTTACGCGTCCCCGCTGCGCGCCTCCGTGGACGACCTCAGGGGTCTGCCCCCGGCCCTCGTGATCACGGACGAGGCCGATGTGCTGCGGGACGAGGGCGAGGCGTACGCGGCGCGTCTGCGGGAGGCCGGGGTCGCGGTCACCGCCGTGCGCGTGCTGGGCATGGTGCACGACTTCCTGATGCTCGACAGCCTCCGCGACTGCCACGCCACACGTGTGGCCCGCGGGATCGCCGTCGCCGCGATCAAGGAAGCGCTCCACGGCGGCTGACGGCACGGCCAAGCGGCCCGGGGGCCGCCGCCGTGCGCCGCTGCCGCCGTCTACGGGTGTACGGCCGCTTCCCGCGCCGGGCCGGGCAGGGCGACCGGGTACTCCGCTTCCGGTCGCTTCCGGCCCCGCGACGGCCCGGGCGACAGCCGCCGCCCGCGCGGCGCTCAGCTCCGGCCGCGGGCCTGCTTGAACCGGGCCAGCCCCTCCGACAGTTCCACCAGGGGCTCCGGATAGTCACCGGGCGCGTCCCGCGCCGCGCGCCCGCGTGCCTTCCACGGTTCGTGGATCGCGCCGCCGTCGATCCCCCGCAGTTCGGGCACCCAGCGCCGTACGTACGCGCCGTCCGGGTCGTACCGCTTCCCCTGTGTCACCGGGTTCAGTACGCGATTGGGGCGGCTGTCCGTCCCGGTGCCCGCCATCCACTGCCAGTTGAGCTGATTGTTCGCGATGTCGCCGTCCACCAGCAGGTCCAGGAAGTGACGGGCGCCGACGCGCCAGTCCACGTACAGCGTCTTGACGAGGAAGCTCGCGGTGAGCAGCCGCCCCCGGTTGTGCATCCACCCCTCGTGGCGCAGTTGCCGCATCGCCGCGTCGACCACCGGATAGCCGGTGCGCCCCGCCTTCCACGCCTCGGTCTCGGCCTCCGTCGACGCGTCGGCGCGCCACCGGTCGTGCTGGGTGCGGTAGTCGTCATGGGCCGCCGCCGGGCGGGCCGCCAGGACCTGGTGGTGGAAGTCCCGCCAGCAGAGCTGCCGTACGAAGGCGTCCGCGCCGGGGCCGCCCGCCGACCGGGCCCGGTGGACCAGCTCGGCGGAGGAGAGGGTGCCGAAGTGCAGATGGGGCGAGAGCCGCGAGGTGGCGTCGCCCGCCATGTCGTCGTGCAGGTCCTCGTACCGGGCGAGCCCCGAACGGCGCCAGGCCGCCAGACAGCGCCGCGCCGCGCGCTCCCCGCCCTCGGCGAGCCCCTCCGAGACACCGCTGACCTCCGCGCGCGACGGCAGGGCGTCCGACCCGACGTCCCGCGGTACGCGTACGGTGCGCGGCGCGGCGAGCGGGTCCCGGATCCTCTCCTGGGACCACCGCCGGAAGTACGGCGTGAAGACCGCGTAGTGGTCGGCCTTCGAACCCGCCGGGGTGACCGCGCCCGGCGCCACGGCGGTCACCACGGCGTCGTGCGCGTGCAGCCGGCGCCCGTCGGCCTCCAGGGCCTCGCGCAGCCGCTCCTCGCGCCGTACCGCGTACCGGCTCACACCGGCCGTCAGATACACCTCCCGCGCCCCCGTCGCGGCGGCGACCCGGCAGACCTCCTCGGCCACGTCACCCGACCTGATCACCAGCCGGCCCCCGCGGTCCCGCAGCTCCGCGTCCAGGTCGCGGAGGCAGTCCGCGAGGAACGCCCGGCGGTTGGGCGCGCCGAAGCCCAGCTCCTCGATGCGCCGGTCCCGCACGAAGAGCGGGACCACCTCGTCGGCCGAGGCGAGCGCCGCGCGCAGGGCCGGGTGGTCGTGCAGACGCAGATCGGAGGTGAAGAGGACGACGGCGACGCTCATGCTGCTCCTGTTTTCAGGGTGCCGGACGGACGGGTTTTACCCCGGTCCCGGCGGGGGCCAGTGGGTGCAACGGTCACCGGGACGGCACGGACACGGCCTGCGCGGGTTCCGTCACCTGGTCCGCCGCGCGGGCGATGTTGCGCGCCATCCCGCCGAAGACCAGGGCGTGGAAGGGGGAGACGCTCCACCAGTAGGCGTGCCCCAGCAGCCCGCGCGGGTGGAACAGAGCGCGCTGGCGGTAGCGGGAACCGCCGCCCTCCCCTTCCACCACGTACATCTCCAGCCACGCCAGACCCGGCAGCCGCATCTCGGCGCGCAGCCGCAGCAGCCGTCCCGGTTCGATCTCCTCGACCCGCCAGAAGTCCAGCGAGTCTCCCACGCGCAGCCGTTCGGCGTCCCGGCGGCCCCTGCGCAGCCCCACCCCGCCGACCAGCCGGTCCAGCCACCCCCGGACCGCCCAGGCCAGCGGGAACGAGTACCAGCCGTGGTCGCCGCCGATGCCCTCGACGACCCGCCACAGGGCCCTCGGGGAGGCGTCCACGTCCCGCTCCCGCACATCGGCGTAGAGACTGCCACCGGCCCAGTCGGGGTCGGTGGGCAGCGGATCGCTGGGCACCCCGGGAACCGACGCCGAGGACCACCGGGTGGTGACCTTCGCCTCGCGCACCCGCTGGAGGGCCAGCGCGAGCGCCCGGTCGAAGGAGATGGGCCTGCCGGGCACATCGGGGACATGGTGCGCGATGTCGTGCTCCCGGCAGACGACCTCGTAGCGCAGCGACTCCGCGAGCGGCCGCGCGATCGACCGGGGGACCGGGGTGACGAGGCCGATCCAGTGACTGGACAGCCGGGGCGTCAGCACCGGGACGGGCACGATCAGCCGGTGCGGCAGCCCGGCGGCCCGCGCGTACTGCTGCATCATGTCGCGGTAGGTGAGGATGTCCGGGCCGCCGATGTCGAAGACGCGGTTCACGTCCTCGGGCATCCGGGCGCTGCCGACCAGGTAGCGCAGCACGTCGCGGACGGCGATCGGCTGGATCCGCGTCGACACCCAGCTCGGGGTGACCATCACCGGAAGGCGCTCGGTGAGGTAGCGCAGCATCTCGAAGGAGGCCGAGCCCGAACCGATGATCACCGCGGCGCGCAGCGCGGTCGTCGGTACGCCCGAGTCCAGGAGGATCCGGCCCACCTCCGCGCGGGAGCGCAGATGCGGCGAGAGCTCGTCCACGGGGATGTCGTCGGGGGTCAGCCCGCCCAGGTAGACGATGCGGCGTACGCCCGCGGCCCGCGCCCGCTCGCCGAAGATCCGCGCCGCCGTCCGGTCCGTCTCCTCGAAGCCCGGCCCGCCGGCGAGGGCGTGGACCAGGTAGTAGGCGACGTCGATCCCCTCCATCGCCGCGCCGACCGAGGCCGCGTCGGTCACGTCCCCCCGGACGATGTCGACCTGCCCCGCCCACGGATGGTCCCGCAGCTTCTCCGGCGTACGGGCCAGACAGCGCACCGCGTGGCCCGCCTCCAGCAGCTCGGGGACGAGGCGCCCGCCGATGTACCCCGTCGCTCCTGTCACCAGGCAGCGCAGTCCTGCCCCGGTCTCCTCGGTTCCCATGGCGCCTCCGTATCGGCTCGTACCCGTACTCCCACCGTGGACGCACCGGGCGCATTCCGCTTCCGGACACGCCGAGGACCGGCGTGAGGACCGGCGTCGTCCGCGCGGACGTCAGGGGAGGCGCGCCAGCCCCAGGGCCGTGAGCTGGCGTACCTCCGTCGACTCGACACGCGCCGCCTGCGGCGCCGTGAGGACGTCGCACACCCAGTCCCAGTGCAGCGCCACCACATCACCGGGGGCGAGCCCCGGGAGCAGCGACCTGCCCCCCGCCGACCAGCGCACGGACTCCCGTACGGGTGCCCCCGGGGCCAGATGCGTCCCCGTCCAGCGCAGCGGGCGGGACTCGACGGTGGCGCTCCCGCCGCTGACCGAGCGGACCACACCCGTACGGATCCGGCACCGGTCGAGGACGGAGAGCGCCGTCGGGGTGGCCGGGGTACGCAGCAGAGCGGCCCAGGGGTACACGTCGAAGACCTGGAAACTGTGGTGCGCCAGGGCGCGGTCGGACGCCTCGCGCCAGGTACCGCCCTGCTGGCCGGCGAACCGGTCCCGCAACCGGTCCAGCAGGGCGTCCGGGGTGGTCAGGTCCAGGAGTTCGTTGCCGATCCAGTACGCCACCGGGGTGTGACGCGGGGCACGGAGGGGGGCGAGGGGCGCCCGGCCCGCGCCCTGCTCTGTGTGGGAACTCACGCCCCCCCCACCCCGGCGCGGGCCGCGCGGCGCCCCACCACCCCACCCACCCCCGCACGCGCCGCGCGGGGGGGGGGTTCTGGTCCTGTTGTCTGTGGCCCACACCCCCCCCCCCCCCCCACACGACCTCCTCGCTCATCCCCGGAGCCCGGCCCGTTCGGCGAGCAGTTCGAGGTAGCACCAGGCGCCCTCGAACCGGCGGGCGTGCCGCTCGATGCCCGCCGGCTCCTCCGGACGCAGCAGCGCCCCGGAGTCGGCGGGCCCGCAGTAGCCGAGTTCGTTGGGCGGGTAGGCGTACCGCGCGAAGAGGAGCGCGCCCCGTTCGCTCATTCAGCAGATCCTCGGCAACTGCTCACCGACCGGGAGCCCGACCACCCGGGAGCCGCCGAGGCCGGTCCGCGCCACCACCATGCCGGGGTGGTCGGCCACACAGGTGCCGATGCGGCGGGCTCCCCGGCCCAGCGGGTGGGCGGTGAGCGCCGCGAGGATCCGGTCGGCGGCCTCGGCCGGGACGACGGCGATCAGCTTGCCCTCGTTCGCCACCTGGAGCGGGTCGAGCCCGAGCAGGCTGCACGCGTCGCGCACCGTCTCCGGTACGGGCAGCTCCCGCTCGACGAGTTCGACACCGACACCCGAGGCGGTGGCGATCTCGTTCAGCGAGGCCGCGACCCCGCCGCGGGTGGGGTCGCGCAGCACATGGATCCCGGCGCCGGTGGCGATCATCGCGGCGACCAGGCCGTGCAGGGCCGCGGTGTCGCTCTCCACCGCCGTACCGAACTCCAGTCCCTCCCGGCAGCTCAGCACCGCGATGCCGTGCACCCCGATGTCGCCGCTGATCAGTACGGCGTCACCGGGCGCCGCGCGGTGCGGGCCGATGTCGACACCCTCGGGGATCACACCGATCCCCGAGGTGTTGACGTACACACCGTCGCCGCTGCCGCTGTCGACGACCTTGGTGTCCCCGGTCACCAGCCGGACCTCCGCCGCCCGCGCCGCCGCACCCATGTCCTGGGCGATCCGGCCGAGTTCGGTCAGCGCGGTGCCCTCCTGGAGGATGAACGCACAGGACAGGAAGAGCGGTACGGCGCCCGACATCGCCAGGTCGTTGACGGTCCCGTTGACCGCGAGGTCACCGATGGAGCCGCCGGGGAAGAACATCGGCTTCACCACGAACGAGTCGGTGGAGAAGGCGAGCCGGGTGCCGTCCCCGACGGTGAGCACGGCGGAGTCGCCGAGTTCGGAGGACGCCGCGGAGCCGTACGCCGGGAGGAACAGGTGCTCGACCAGTTCGGCCGACATCGCCCCGCCGCCGCCGTGCCCCATCACGACCGCGGGGGTCTCCCGCAGCGGGACCGGGCAGGACCAGCCCTCGAAGTCCAGCCCGGCGCCGGTCTCCAGGGGGAGCGCGACGGCGGGGGCGGGCACTTGGTTCTTCGTCTCAGTCACTTCGCATCGACCAGTTCCAGTCGGCGGTACGTGTAGTACGCGGCGCAGGCGCCCTCGGAGGAGACCATCGTGGCGCCCAGCGGGACCCTCGGGGTGCACTCCTTGCCGAACGCCGGGCACTCGTGCGGCTTGATCAGCCCCTGAAGGACCTCCCCGGACCGGCAGAGCGAGGACTCGGCGGTACGGATCTCCGCCACGTCGAACCGCGCCTCGGCGTCGAACTCCCGGTACTTCTCGGCCAGTCGCCAGCCGCTGGCGGGGATCGTCCCGATACCGCGCCAGGTCCGGTCGGTGACGTCGAAGACGTCCCGCAGCATCTCCATGGCGGGCAGGTTCCCCTCGGCGCGTACGGCGCGGGGGTAGGCGTTCTCCACCTCGTACCGGCCCTGCTCGTACTGGAGGACGGTCCTGCGGACGCCTTCGAGGATGTCGAGCGGTTCAAAGCCGGTGACGACGATGGGGACCCGGTACTTCTCCGCGAGCGCCGGGTACTCCGACGTCCCCATCACACTGCACACATGCCCGGCTGCCAGGAACGCCTGGACACGGCAGGTGGGGGACTCCATGATGGCGGCGATCGCGGGCGGTACGAGGACGTGCGAGACCAGCAGGGAGAAGTTGCGCACCCCCAGACGGTGTGCCTGGTGGACCGTCATGGCGTTGGCGGGGGCCGTCGTCTCGAAGCCGATGCCGAAGAAGACGACTTCCCGGTCGGGGTTCTCGCGGGCCAGCTTCAGCGCGTCGAGCGGCGAGTACACCACCCGTACGTCACCGCCCGCGCTCTTCACGGTGAACAGGTCCTGGCTGCTGCCCGGCACCCGCAGCATGTCGCCGAAGGAGCAGAAGATGACCTCGGGGCGGGCGGCGATCGCCAGCGCCCGGTCGATGATCTCCAGCGGGGTGACACAGACCGGGCAGCCGGGGCCGTGGATCAACTCGATCCGATCCGGCAGCAGTTGGTCGATGCCGTGCCGGATGATCGAGTGGGTCTGGCCTCCGCAGACCTCCATCATCGCGAGCGGGCGGGTGGAGGCCGCGTGGATCTGCTCCAGCAGCCTTTCCGCCAGTTGGGGATCGCTGAACTCGTCGAGGTACTTCACCGGTCGGTTCCTTCCACCGCGTCACGCTGTCGGGCGGCCAGTTCGAAGCCGTCGCCGAACTCCTCCTCCAGGAGTCCGAGCTTCTCGAAGTTGGCCAAGGTCTCCTGGGCCGACTTCTCGTCGAGTCGTTGGATGGCGAAGCCGACATGGACGACGACGTACTCGCCGACCGCCGCGTCGGGTACGTACTGGAGGCAGACCTCCTTGCGCACACCGCCGAAGTCGACCTCCGCCATCAGGGCGTCGTCGACCTCCGCGGTGCGCAGGACGCGCCCCGGAACTGCCAGACACATGGTGTCTTCCTCACTCTGCGGGCCATCGGGTGGATTCGGGGGAGTGGTGTCAGCCGCCGGACGCCGCGACCAGCAGTTGGCCGAAGGCGAGACCGCCGTCGTTGGGCGGCAGCAGACGTGGACGCAGCACGGTGAAGTCCCGCTCCTCAAGGGCGCGTTGTGTGGTGTCGAGCAGGACGGCGTTCTGGAAGACCCCGCCGCCCAGCGCCACCACCCCGAGCCCGGTCCGCGTCCGGCACAGGTCGGCGAGGTCCGCGGTGAGCCCGGCGACGGCCGTGTGGAAGCGTGCCGCGATCAACTCCGGTGCGACGCCCGCCCGTACGTCGGAGACCACCGCGCGGATCACCGGGCCGGGGTCGGCGAGGACCGGCTCGCCGGGGCCCGCCGCCGCCCGGGTGCCGAAGGCGTAGGCGTTCCCGGCGGGCTCCGGCGGCGCCGCGCGCGCCAGCCCCTCCAGCGCGATCGCCGCCTCCGCCTCGTACGCGACCTCGTGGACGACCCCCGCCAGCGACGCCACCGCGTCGAAGAGCCGGCCCATGCTCGATGTCGGCACACAGCCGAAGTCCGTCGCGAACTGGTGGGCCAGCACGCGCTGTTCGGCGAGCGGGCAGGCCGCCACGGGCGGCAGCTCCGGGTCCCAGGTGACACCGGCGGCCCGCAGATGCGCGAGCGCCATCCGGTAGGGCCGCAGCACACTCGCGTCGCCGCCCGCCAGCGGTACGTACGCCAGATGCGCGGCCCGCTGGAACGACTTGTAGCCCGCGATCAGCACTTCGCCGCCCCACACCGCGCCGTCGCCGCCGTGCCCGGTGCCGTCGTAGGCGAAGCCGATGACGCTCTCGCCGGGACTCAGACCGTGCTCGCCCATCACGGACGCGATATGCGCGTGATGGTGCTGCACGGTACGCACCGCCCGGCCCCTGGCGTGGGTACGGGCCCAGACTCCGGAGCGGTAGCCGGGGTGCCGGTCGGCCACGAGCTGTTCGGGCTCGACACCGGTCAGCAGCCCCAGATGGTCGGCCGTGAGGGTGAGCGCCTCCACCGTGGAGAGGTCGTCCAGATCGCCGATGTGCTGGCTCACCCAGGCGTACCCGCCCTCGCCCACGGCGCAGGTGTTCTTGAGATCGGCGCCCGCCGCGAGCAGCGGCGGGACCTCGAAGGGCAGCGCGAGGGGGAGCGGCGCGTACCCCCGCGACCGGCGCAGGGGCAGCTCGGCGCCGGCGACGAACCTGCTGACCGAGTCGTCGCACGGCACCCGGATCGGCCGGTCGTGCCGCAGCCACGCGTCGGCCAGCGGCGCCAGCTCCGTCAGCGCCCGCGCGTCGTCGGTGACGATCCGCTCGCCGGAGCGGTTGCCGGACGTCATCACCAGCGCGTCGGGGCCGGGGGCGTCGCCGTCGAGACCGAGGAGGAGAACGTGCAGCGGGGTGTACGGCAGCATCAGACCGAGATCCGGGCTGCCGGGCGCCACGGCCCCGGCGATCCCCCGTCCGGCGGCGGGCGTACGGCGGGGGAGCAGCACGATCGGCTTGCGCGCACCGGTGAGCAGCGCCTTCCCGCCCTCGGTCAGGGTCACCAGCTCCTCGGCGACACCGAGGCCGGCGACCATGACGGCGAAGGGCTTGCCGCCCCGGTCCTTGCGCCGGCGCAGCCGGGCGACCGCCGCCTCGTCGCGGGCGTCGCACGCCAGGTGGTAGCCGCCGAGCCCCTTGACCGCGACGATCCGGCCCTCGGCGAGCAGCCGCCGCGCCGCCCGCAGCGCCTCCTCGCCGTGGAGCGGTGCGCCGCCGTCCCCGGTGAGCAGTTCGAGACGCGGGCCGCAGGCATGACAGGCGATCGGCTGCGCGTGGAACCGCCGGTCGCGCGGATCCCCGTACTCCGTACGGCAGTCCGGGCACATCTCGAACGCCGCCATGGTGGTCGCCGCGCGGTCGTAGGGCAGACCGGTGACGATCGTGAACCGGGGCCCGCAGTGCGTACAGGTGATGAAGGGGTGGCGGTGGCGCCGGTCGGCCGGGTCGCGCAGTTCGGCCAGGCAGTCCTGGCAGGTCGCGATGTCGGGGGAGACCAGGGTGCGGGCCCGCTCGCCCGTGCGGGAGTCCTCGATGGTGAACCCGGCGCCGCCGCACGGCGCGAGCTCCGTCTCCGCGACGGACTCCACGACCGCGAGCGGCGGCGGCCGCTCCCGCAGCAGCCGGCCGAACTCGTTCACCGCCCCGGGTTCGCCCTCCACCTCGGCGAGCACACCCGCGCCGGTGTTGGACACCGAGCCGACGAGGGCCAGCTCGGCGGCGAGGACATAGACGAAGGGGCGGAACCCCACACCCTGGACCACACCGCGCACCTCGAACCGGCGCCGGACACGGGGCTGTTGAGGTGCCGGAACCTCCGCCGTACGGGGACGGGCACCGCTGCCCATCATCTCCAGCCCCGCCAGCGCCTCCGCCGCCTTCGCCTCGTCGATGACCTCCAGGGCGAACCCCATGTGCAGCAGCACCCAGTCACCTACGGCCGGGGGGGTGTCGAGCATGCCGACATTGACCCGGCGCCGGGCGCCCTCCACATCGACGAGGGCGAGCTGGCCCGCGTATCCCTCGACGGTCTCCACGACCCGCCCTGGAATGCCGAGACACATGTTCAGGACCTCCGAGGCCGGTCGGACGCGGATGTGAGGGCGGAGCCGGGCTCCGGTGACACCGGGGACGAGGGCGCGGGTCCGGTGGCCGGCAGCCGGTGGAGCAGCGTCCGCACCGCCGCCACCGCCCGGGGGACGGCGGCGGCGACCGCTTCGCTGAGACCGATGCCCTCGTCGACACCGGCGGGCGTGCAGCCCACGAGGTGAGTCAGCGGGAGAGTACCGCCTAGTTGGTCCAGATTCGCCAGCACCGCGACCGGATTCATGCCATGTGCGTCGAATTCACCCGTACCGAGGTCGTCCGGTCCGATCTCCAGCACCGTCAGCTCGCCGGGCTCCCCGCCGCCCGGGTACGCGTCCACCAGCACCAGCGCGTCGTACCCGTCGAGCAGGTCGTACGCGAGGTGCATGCCCCGGATCCCGTAGTCGGTGATCCGGACTCCTGCGGGCAGCGGCGGCCCGGGCTCGGCGGCGAGCCGCCGTACGACCTCGGGGCCGAACCCGTCGTCGCCCAGGAAGAGATTGCCGATGCCCGCGACGAGCACGCCCCGGGTCATGCGGGCGTCCCGGCCCGGCGGCGTACGGCCCGCCGCGCCGAGGGAGCGCCCGGCCGGGGTGCCGGACGCTCCTCCCGCTCACGCGGCGCGCTCACATGGAGCGCATTCTGAGGTACCTGCGGATGTCGGGGATCGAGCGCACGCCGACGGCGACGACGGCCGCCGCCAGGACGGCGGCCACACCCGTGGTGATCAGTCCGAGGGATCGCACGATGGGTTCTCCTTCCGGAACTCCGGTGACAGGGGATCGGGGACGGTACGGCCAAAACCGCCGACGGGCAGCGGTTCCAGCTCCTCGGGGGCGAAGTAGAAGTAGCGGCCGTACCAGTCGTGCAGATCGGCCGCCGGGTCGTCGACGAGGACGAGGGCGACATGCACCGCGCCGTCCACGTCCGAGAGCACGGCCGTCACCCGTGCCACCTGACCGTCGAAGAACAGGTCCTGCGCGTCGGCGCGACGGGCCGGACGCACCCGTACGAGACTGCCCCGCGCGACCTCGACCCCGTCGATCACCACATGGTCGGACCCCGGCGACACGGCCTCGTCCGCCGCCGGGTCCCACCAGGGCACGCCGCCCGTGTCGAAGGCGGCGGGAGCGGCGTTCCGCGCGTCGGTGTCGGCGGCAGGGGCCGGGGCGTGGGGGTCGCGCAGCAGACCGTGGAGGCGCTGGAGGTCCCCCGGTGACATCGCGTCACAGCGGTCGATGATCTCGCGGGCGCGGGGATCGGTGGCGCGGGCCTCCGCCTTCTCCCGGTCCGTCATCGTCATCACCCGCAGCGTCAGGATCTCGTCGATCTCCGTCGAGTCGAAGAGGGCGCCCGCGCTCTGTTCGGCGATCTCCGGGTGGTCGTAGAGGATGATCGGCGCGCCCATCACCGTGTCCGTGGAGCCCTTCGCCCCCGCCAGGACCGGCCAGCAGCGGTGCTGCGCGCACCGGGCCGCCGCCCCGGCCGCGGCCTCGGGGGGCTCGCGCAGCGAGACGAAGCTGGCGCCGCCGGCCTGGAGGAGCAGATGCGTGCCGATCAGCGAGACGCGGATCGCCGCGTCCTTCCCCGCGACGGTCCCGGCGTGCTCGTTCTCCACCGAGACCGACAGCCGCAGGAATCCGTCGTCCTCCGTGACCCGGGTACGGACCCGGGCCGCCAGCGGCTCACGGCGCCGTACGAGGGAGCCGACCGTCACCCCGTCCGGGTCCGTCAGGGGCTCGGTCTCCTCGCCCCCGGGAACCCTACGGAGCTGATCGCTCTCCCCGGTCAGCGGGAGCGACCCCAGGTCGATCTCCCGCTCGACCGCCTCGTCCCAGCTCAGCACCGCCGTACCGGCCACGACGAGTTCACCGACGGGGACATGACGGCCGTCCTCGGCCAGCCGGCGCACCTCGCGCACCTGGTGCTGGAGGAAGCGCAGCCGCACCGTCACCTCCGCCGGTCCCGGCGCGCCGTCCGGGACCGCGAGCAGGCACTCCATCGCCATGCCGGGCTCCTCGGCGAAGCTCCCGGGCGTCGCGGAGGGCGGCCCGAGCACACCGAACTGCCAGCGGGAGCGGTTCTTGTGGGCGCTGGCGCGGTACGGGTACAGCAGGTAGCCCTCGTACAGCACCGCGTCGGCGACCTCACGCACCCGGTCGAGGCCTACCGGAGCCGTCCCGGTCACCGGACCACCTCGTCGAGATCTCCGGAGGCGGCAGCGGCGCACACTCCCGCGCCCGTCTCCGCCCCCGCGCCGGCCAGCAACGTACCCACCGTCTCGTCCCAACTGATCAGCCCGCGTCGCTCACGGAAGTCCGCGAGCGCGGCGAGCATGTCGTGATCCAGCCTGATCCAGCCGGAGTGCGGGAAGTGGTACCCGATCAGCCGCCGCCACACCGCGACCGGCAGGTCGTAGCGCGCCTCACGGTCCCAGGGCACCTGACGCACCCCGAGCCCCGAACCGCCTTCGGCGCCACGGGCGAAGACGGTGCCCGAGAACAGCAGACTGACCGGTACCGTCCCGTCCGCGCCGAGCGCGTGCAGATAGCGGGAGCCGACGACGTCGAAGTCGTAGGTGCAGGGCAGCGCGAGATCCACCTCGGTGGCACCGGTGAACCCCTGGACCGTCGTGTTGCACTGCATCCACAGGAACGGCCGCAGTGTGTCCGACCACCGCTCTCGCTCGCCGAACAGGCCCCGCAGACCGTCCTGTTCGGCCTGGTCGTACGGGCGGCGCTGCGGTTCGACGCGGACCTGGCAGCGCAGCACGATCGCGTGGACCGGCTCGCCGGAGCCGTCCTCGATCCGCAGCCGTACGGTGAGCTGCGGGGCCGCGCTGTACGGCTCGGCGACGATGTTGCGTACGGAGAACTCCAGGCCGGGCGGATCGGGAAGGCTCATGAGGACCCCTCCGCGGCGGCCGGCTCGGGGCGCGCGGGCCTGCTGCGCGCCCCGACCCGCTCGAAGAACGCGTCGATGGCGCCGTGCGCCTCCTGGCCGCCGTCGAAGCCGCGCCACAACGTGCGCAGCCGGCCGACCAGTTCGTAACACGCGTCGATGGGCACCAGATGGCACGAGGCCCGCTCCTCGCCCTCGCCCGGTCCGGGACGGCGTACGAGCAGCGCCTCCACATCGGGGCGCACCACCGCCAGTTCGGGAACGGCGGCCACCAGCGTGGTCCAGCCGTCGAGCGGCAGTTCGGACTCCGTGGCGCCGGCAGGCCCCGGGTAGAACGCGACGGTGCGCTCCTGCGCGGAGTTGCGGAACAGGAAGGCCAGCCCCACCGGGATCCCGAACTCGTCCCAGGTCCGCGCGGAGAGCGGGAGCCCGTCGAAGCTCAGATACCGCTCGGGCACGGCGCGGTAGCGCAGCCGCGCCCCGTCCTCCGTGAACAGCAGGTAGCAGGCGCGGCAGCAGCACATCAGGCCCCGGCTCTCCAGGTTCACCACGTGCTGGTGCTCCTCGCCGACCGGCGCGGCGCACATGTCGCACCGTTCGCCGGTGACGGGCGCCGGGCGGTCGCGGGTGAGCCGCAGCAGGGTGGCGGCCGGGGACCGGGAAGGGCCCGTGGGCGCGCTCATGGCGCGACCGCGGGCGCGCACGGCACGGCGACCGAGACCGAGGCCCCGTCCGCCAGCACGGGCAGGGGGTCCAGATGCGCGCCGTCGGCGTCCGGGTCGAGACAGGCACCGGCCCGCCGTACGTCGTAGTGCGCGCGACACGCCGAGCAGCGCAGCACTCCGTCCTCCGCGCCGCCGCCCAGCCGCCGGGCCAGCGTCGCGCCCCTCATCGGCTGTTCGCACCGGGCGCACCGGTCGCGGAAGGCGAACACATCGGCGCCGATCCGGCAGGCCACCACCGGGAACCCGGCGGCGCTCAGACGCTCGACCCCGCCGGACTCCAGGGCGAGCAGCTCCGGGACGGGCTGCCAACTGGCCGCCGTACCGCCGGAGTCCGCACCGGATCCGGAGTCCGCGGCGTCGCCGCCACCGGCGTCCGCGCTGTCCTCACCCGGCTCGCGCAGCCGCGCGAACAGCGTCTCCACCGGCAGCAGCGGACCCGGTGCGTCCGGGGTCCCCGCCGCCTCCTCCACCTCGATCGTGGTGATCTCCGGCGCCGCCGCCTCCACCGCGCCCCGTACGGCGAGCGCGAGTGTGGCCGACGAGGACGGGCAGCCGTCGCAACTGCCCAGCAGCCGCAGCCGTACCACCCCGTCCTCCGTGACGCCGATCAGCTCCACGTCGCCGCCGTGCGAGCCGAGATACGGCCGTACGCTCTCCAGCGCGTTCTCGATCCGGGTCTCCACGGTGTACGGGTGGAGCCCGTGCACCAGCAGCACACCGGAGACCAGTTCGTCACCGGCCAGCGCGGCCAGCACCGTCTCGCCGAGACCGCCGTGCTCGTGGACGAGATCGAGCAGCCGCTCCAGTCCGGCGCCGTAGAAGTCGGTGACCAGGCGGACCAGTTCCTCACCGCGTTCGCGTGCCGCCGGGCCGCCCGCCGCGCCGGCGGAGATCAGGGCGTCGATACGCTCCCCGGTCGTCCGCCAGCTCTCGGACGGCGCCGGCTCGCGCGTCCCCCGCCGCTCCGTCTGCTCCTCCACCACGTCACTCACTGCCCGCGGACTGCGTGGGCGAGTGCAGCAGCTCCAGCTTCTTGCCCTCACCGAGGTACATGTGCACCCCGCAGGGCAGACAGGGGTCGAAGCTGCGCACGGTGCGCATGATGTCGATGCCCTTGAAGTTCTCCCGGTCGTTCTCCTCGAAGATGGGCTGGCCCTGCACCGCGTCCTCGTAGGGCCCGGGCGTCCCGTAGCTGTCGCGCGGGCTCGCGTTCCACGGGGTCGGCGGGTACGGGTGGTAGTTGGCGATCTTGCCGTCCCTGATCACCATGTGGTGCGAGAGCACCCCGCGTACGGCCTCGGTGAAGCCGCAGCCGATGCCCTCCTCCGGTACCTCGAACTTCTCCCACGTCTTGGTGCGGCCGGCCCGGATCTCCACGAGCGCCTTCTCCGCGAAGTGCAGCGCGCAGGCCGCCGCGTACGCCTGGAAGTAGGTGCGCGCCCGGTTGCGCTCGATGGTGTTGCTCCAGCGCGGGACGTGCCACTCGAACTCGACGGGGCCCTTGGTGGCGGTCTTGGGGAGGTTGATCCGCACGCTCCTGCCCGTGGCCTTGATGTAGCCGATGTCGACCAGGCCCGCCAGGGCGGTCGTCCACAGCCGGGCGAGCGGTCCGCCGCCGGTGTCGAGCGCGAGGTACTCCTTGCCGTCGAACCAGCGCGGCGACATCACCCAGCTGTACTTGTCGCCCAGATCGCGCTTCTGGGGCTGCGGGTTGGTGTGCTGGTTCCACGGGTGCCGCCGGTCGACCGGGTTGCCGAGCGGATCGTGGGTCACGAACATCTCCTGCTCCTCCCAGTCGTTGTAGTACGACGAGCCGAGCAGGATGCGGATGCCCAGGTTGATCTCCACGAGGTCGGTGGTGACCAGCTTGCCGTCCACGACGACGCCCGGGGTCACGTACATCTTCCGGCCCCAGTCGGTCATGTCCCGGTAGGCGAAGTTGCAGTGCTCCGGGTCCTGGAAGGAGCCCCAGCACCCCAGCAGGATCCGGCGGTTGCCCACCTGCTCGTAGCCGGGCAGCGCCTCGTAGAAGAAGTCGAAGAGGTCGTCGTGCAGCGGCACGACCTTCTTCATGAACTCCACGTAGCGCTGGAGACGGGTGAGGTAGTCCGTCATGAGCTGGATGGTCGCGACCGTGCCCACACCGCCGGGGTAGAGCGTGGAGGGGTGGACGTGGCGCCCCTCCATCAGGCAGAACATCTCGCGGGTCATCCGGCTGACCTGAAGGGCCTCGCGGTAGAACTCGCCGGTGAACGGGTTCAGCGCGCGCATGATGTCGCCGATGGTCCGGTGCCCGTGGGCGTCCGCGTGCGGCGCGGGGGTGCGGTTGGCCTGTTCGAGGACGCCGGGGTTGGTCTCGGCGACCATCTTCTCGCAGTAGTCGACCCCGACCAGGTTCTCCTGGAAGATGTTGTGGTCGAACATGTACTCGGCGGCCTCGCCGAGGTTCACGATCCACTCGCCGATGTGCGGGGGCTTCACGCCGTACGCCATGTTCTGCGCGTAGCAGGAGCAGGTGGCGTGGTTGTCACCGCAGATCCCGCAGATCCTGCTGGTGATGAAGTGGGCGTCGCGCGGGTCCTTGCCCTTCATGAAGACCGAGTAGCCGCGGAAGATCGAGCTGGTGCTGTGGCACTCGGCGACGGTCTTCTGCTTGAAGTCGATCTTCGTGTAGATGCCCAGACTCCCGACGATACGGGTGATGGGGTCCCACGCCATCTCCACCAGATCGTCTCTGCCCTGGCTCGTCGTCGTCATGAGGCCGCCTCTTTCTCCTTTTCGGTGCGTTACCAGGTGCGGGTGGCGCCGGTGGTCAGTTTCCGGCCGCGGGTACGCCATTTGGGTTCGCGGTCGAGGGTGTGCGTGGTGATGCTCCGCAGGCGGCGCATCGTCGAGCCGTACAGTCCGACGGCATTCGTGGAGAGCTTTCCACCCGGCGGCTCGTCCATGAACGGCATGAATTTGTCGGGGAATCCCGGCATGGTGCAGCCGATGCAGATTCCGCCGACGTTGGGGCAGCCGCCGATACCGTTCATCCAGCCGCGCTTGGGCACATTGCATTTCACGGTCGGACCCCAGCAGCCCAGTTTGACGATGCACTCGGGCTGCCCGTACTCCGTCGCGAAGTCGCCCTGCTCGTAGTAGCCCGCCCGGTCGCACCCCTCGTGCACCGTACGGCCGAACAGCCACGTCGGACGGAGCGACTCGTCGAGGGGGATCATCGGTGCCTGGCCGGTGGCCATGTAGAGGAGATAGGTGAGCGTCTCCGACAGGTTGTCCGGCTGGATGGGGCAGCCGGGGACGCACACGATCGGGATGCCCGCCTTCGACTTCCACTCCCAGCCCAGGTAGTCCGGCACGCCCATGGCGCCGGTGGGGTTGCCCGCCATGGCGTGGATACCGCCGTACGTGGCGCACGTACCGACCGCGACGATCGCCGTGGCCTTGGGCGCGAGCCGGTCGAGCCACTCACTGGTGGTCATCGGCTGCCCGGTCGCCGGGTCGTTGCCGAAGCCCGACCAGTACCCCTCCTCGTGCAGTTTCTCGTTGGGGATCGACCCCTCGACCACCAGGACGAACGGTTCGAGTTCGCCCCGGTCGGCCTTGAAGAACCACTCCAGGAAGTCGTCGGCGCCGCCGGTGGGGCCGCACTCGAAGTCGATGAGCGGCCAGTGCACGGCGATCTGCGGCAGACCCGGCAGCGCGCCGAGCGCGATTTCCTCGATGCTGGGCTGCGTCGCGGCGGTGAGCGCCACGGAATCCCCGTCGCAACTCAGTCCCGCGTTGATCCACAGGACATGGATGAGAGTGTTCTCCGCTTTCACGGCTTCTTCTGTCGGCATAGCCCGCTGCCTTCCGGGATGGGACCGCCCGATTCCAGTGAGGGTGGCGACACTCACCTTGCTACCATCTAGAATCCGCCCGGTTGTTCTGTCAACACGAGATTGTTTCGGGTGACCATCCTTTCGCCTCGGCCGGACCGGTGCGAATGGGTGAGTACGGAAAGCTGGCCTTTGATGCATGAATTGTCAATCACCCGGAGCGTGGTCGACGCGGTGTGCGAACGCGCCGCGGGACGACCCGTGCGCACCGTCCGGATCCGTGTGGGCGCGCTGACCGCCGTGGTGCCCGACGCGATGCGGTTCTGCTTCGACCTCACCACCGCGGGCACGGTCGCGGAGGGCGCGGTGCTGGAGATCGACCAGCCCCCCGGAACGGCGCACTGCCGGGCGTGTGAGCGGGACTTCACCCTGGCCGATCTTGTATTGCTGTGTCCGTGCGGCAGCGCCGACGTGGATGTCACGTCGGGGCGGGAGCTGCAGATCGTCTCGATGAGAGTGGGCTGACCACATGTGCGGTACTTGCGGTTGCGTCGGCGGAAGCGGAGAGGACGGCGGGACGAGGATCGCCGTACCGCACACCCACCCGCACGGCCACGAACGGCTGCGTCCGGGTCACGGCCATGACCACACCGCCGTACGGGACCACCCGTCGGCCGTCGGGGGGAACGCCGGCGCCGGTGAGACCATCACCCTCGAACAGAAGGTCCTCGGCAAGAACGACGACCTGGCCGCGGGCAACCGCGCGTGGCTCGCGGAACGGGGCATCGTGGCCGTGAACATGATGAGTTCGCCCGGCGCGGGCAAGACCACCCTCCTCGAACGGACCCTCAGGGACTTCGCGGGGCGCCGTCCGGTCGCGGTGATCGAGGGCGACCAGGAGACGGCGCTCGACGCCGAGCGGATCCGCCGGGCGGGCGGCGCCGTCGTCCAGGTCAACACCGGCGCCGGGTGCCATCTCGACGCGGAGATGATGCGCGACGCGCTCACCGCGCTGGAGCCGGAGCCGGGCTCGCTGATCCTGGTCGAGAACGTGGGCAACCTGGTCTGCCCCGCCCTCTTCGACCTCGGCGAACGCAGCCGGGCGGTGATCATCTCGGTCACCGAGGGCACGGACAAGCCGCTCAAGTACCCCTACATGTTCGCCGCCGCCGACCTGGTGATCATCAACAAGACCGACCTGCTCCCGTACGTCGACTTCGACGTCGAGCAGTGCGCCACGTACGCCCGTTCGGTCAATCCCGAGCTGCGGGTGCTCACCGTCTCGGCGACCACCGGCGAGGGGATGGCCGCCTGGTACGACTGGGTCGCCCGCCCCTGATCACCGCACCGGCCGCGCCGACCGGACCGGCCCGCCGGTGGTGACGGACTCGATCGCCGCGCGGGCGGTGGACAGCGCCGCGCGGGCGTCGTCGCCGGTGACCGCCGGGGCGCGCCCGGTGCGGCCGTTCCCGGCGGGCCGTCGGCCAGGACGTCCCGCGCCTCACCCTGGAGACCGTTGCACGGGCGGTGGGCCGGATCGAGGGCGTCCCGGCCGGGAGACCGTGGTGGCCCGCGTCCCGTCATCCGTACGACCACGGCCGCGCCGCCCCGGGCGGAGTGACGCGCGGACCCCCGGCGCCCATGGCGCGACCCCCGCCCCTTCCCGGCCCGGGGACCGGGCGGGAGGAGGCGGGGGCCGGGAAGAAGACGGCGCGTGCGGGTCAGTTGCCCGCGACGGCCTTACGGCGACGGGTGACGATCACGACCGCGCCACCGGCGGCCAGCAGCACGGCCGCGCCCGCGGCGAGCGGGACGACATTGCCGCCACCGGTCTCCGCGAGGTCGCCACCGCCACCGGTGGACGCCTGGCTCGGCGTGTTCGGCGGCGTGGAGGTGTCCGACGCCGGCTCGGAGGCCTCCGGCGTGGGGGTGTCCGACCCGGGGGTGCCCGGCTCGCTGGTGGCGGGGGCCGGGGTGTCCGAGCCGGGCGTCGCCGGCTCCGACGGTGTGGCGGCGGGGGGCGTCGCCTCGGCCGGCGGCTCCTCGGGCGTGGACTCGCCCGTGGACGGCGTCGGGACCGGCGGGATCTCCTGCGCGGTGCAGTTCTTCGTGCCGCCGTTCCAGGCGGCGATCAGCTTGTCCTTGATGACCGAGCGGCTGGGTCCGATCGGCAGATCACCGTGCTCGAAACCGTCCTTGGCGTCCTTGAGACCGTCGTACTTGACCTTGCCGCGGTAGAGGTCGACCTGCGCGAAGCAGCCGACGTCGGGGAAGGCCACGTCCAGTGTGTCCTGGCCGCCCTGCTTGATGTCGACGGTGTCGAAGTCGTGGAAGACCTGCTCGCCCGAGGTCTCCCAGGTGGGGCCGTGGGTACGGTACGAGGCGAGCGAGACCGTGCAGTTCGCCGCGTCGGAGGCGGTGCGGACCTTGACGTGGACCTTGCCGTCGTCGGCCGCCTTGAGACTGATGTCGTCGACCTTGATCTGGGAGAACCAGTCGCGGCCGTCCAGCGAGAACTCACACTTGTCGGCGGTGGTGACCGGCGTGCCCGCGCCCGTTCCGGGCTTGTAGCCCCCGTGGTTGCCCTTGTCCCAGCCCTTGCCGCCGGGGCAGTCGGTGGCCCACGCGGAGCCGGCCGCCACGGTGGTGAAGGCCAGGGCGGCGGCGCCGACCCCGAGGAGGCGCAACGCGGTGACACGTCTCGTTCTGGCCATACGTTTCTCCATCTTGTCGCTTGGTGCCGCGCGTGATCCGGTCCCGCGCCTCGTGTGGCGCACCACAGGGGGTGGCCCGCCGCGCGCTGGAGCGGGGCAGGCCAAGGCGGGGGCCGGACCGGAGTGATTGGTCGCACACCGGCAGGGGGCTCGGTGGCATCACGCATGCTGCTGGGGCGTCTCCTTCCGTGTCAACCTGCGGCAACGGCCGGAATACGGCCTTCCGTCGGGCCGGGCGGCGGTCCGTCCGTACGGCGGTGCACGCGGTCGGGGCCCCTCTGCCGGAACGGATGCTTCCGCGTGGACGCGCCCTGCCCCGGGCGCAGTTGACCGCGCCGGGGGTTGGGGCGGCCGGTGGTCCCGGCCGTCCGTTCCGCTCGTCCGATCCGGCGTCGTACGTGGTCAGCGGCGGTGTGCGGGGCGTGGGCCCGAACTCCGGAGGTGGCGGTCGGCCCGTGGGCGGCGTGAGGAACGCGCCACGTTTCAGGCGCTGTTGGAGGGGGGTGGGTGAAGGGGGCGGACAGGGGGGCGCGCGGGTCGGGGGCGGTCGGTGATCAGCGCCCCACCGGGAGGGTTGCGGTGAAGTCCAGCCAAGCCAGGCCCGATTGTGGCGGCGGCCGGTGTTCCAGGACGCCCCCGCCCGCGCCGGCCTGAGCGGCGCCGGGATCAGAGGTGGTCGAACGGCTCGGCGAGCCGGAAGGTGCCCCGCGGTGTTCCCCGGTACGCGCTGAGCGTCCGGACCTGGAAGTGCTCGCCCCACGACGGGTCGGGCGGCAGGATCCCGTACTCCGTGCTGGTGCGGAAGCCGTACCGGCCGTAGTACGCGGGGCTGCCCAGCAGCGCGACGAGGGGTTCGCCGAGCGCGTCCGCCGCGCCGAGCACGGAGTGCACGAGCGCCGACCCGACGCCCCGTCCCTGATGGTCGGGGTGCACGCCGAGCGGGCCGAGGAGCAGGGCCGGGGCGCCGTCGACCCGCCCCCGTGTGCACACCACGTGCCCGAGGACCCGCCCCGGTCGCCCGCCGCCGTCCTTCTCCGCGTTCCCGTCCCCGCTCCCGTTCCGGACGGCGACGAGGGAGAGCGCGGGCAGCCAGTCGGCGCACTCGCGCAAGGCGTCGAGCAGCGGAGCCTCCACGGTCTCCGGTCGTTCCGGCGTCGCGAAGGCGGCCGTGGTGACGGCCCGCACGGCGGCGTGGTCTGCGGGGGTCTCACGTCGGATCAGCACCGGCACAGTCTGGGACCGCGCGCCGCGGGGCGCAAAGGAATTACCCCACCCGCGCGCCGTCGGCCGTCTTCCCGAAGACCGTGGCGAGCACCGAGGGGAGCGGCGGACCGCCGAGGACGCCCCGCAACTCCTCGACGCCGTGGTCCCGCTGGGCCGCGGTGAGCGCGACGTGGTCCTCGATCCGCTCGTTGAGCGTGCGCCGGAACAGGGCGTAGAGCGTGTCGTCGGCGCGGACCCGGGCGGCGGTCCGTACGAGGGCCGCGGTCCCCGCGACATCGTCCTCGGGAATCCGCCGGCCCGGCAGCACATCCGCGAACCGTCCGGCCGCGCGCCCGAAGAGTGTGGCGCCGAGGCCCCGTACGGTGAAGAGGTGCGCGTAGTGCTGCTCGTGCAGCCCGAGCGGCAGCCGGCCGAGCGCCAGCGCCTCATGGAGGGCGGTGAGCCCCGGTGCCAGCAGATAGTGGGGGACGCTCGCGACCTGCCGCAGCAGGGCGCGCTGCGGCAGGAGACGGCAGTCGGCCCGCCTTCCCGCGGTCTCGTAGCTCCGCTCGCGGCGTCCGCCGAAGGGTCCGCCGCAGACCAGGACGCGCGGGAAGCGGGGCCAGTCGCGCAGCAGGTCGGGGATCCACCGGTCGAGCAGGCGCAGATAGTCGTTGTTGACGTCGAAGTCCAGCAGGAAGTTCCTGAACCCGCCGATGTTGATCAGCAGGTCGTACTCCGGAGCGCCGCCGCGCGGTACGTCGCCCACCCCGGCCAGATCGATGAGCGGTCCGGACAGATGGGTCACCGGGCCGGTGCCCAGCGCCGCGAACGCGGCCGTGCGGTCGGTGACGCCGGGGAAGTTCTGGACGATGCCGTGCCGGGCGAGCAGATGGGCCGCGAGCACACGCTCGTGCGCGGAGAGCGGGGCGAGATGCCGGTCGGCGGCGGCGAAGGAGGAGCGGGGCAGCCCCGCGCACAGGGCGCCGATCGCGGCGAGCGGACGCTCCGCCCGCCAGAACCCGAAGAGGCTGTCCACCATGACGACGGGCCGGCCCGCCACGACGGCCCGCAGCGCCAGTTCTGCGTCCATGACCGAGACCACCTGGTCGCACGAGGCCAGCAGGGCGTCGAGAGCGGCGGCCTGGACCGGCTCCGAGCGGGACATCACATGGATGACGTCGAAGGCGTCCGCGTTGCGGCAGGCGAACGAGGCCGCCACGCCGTCCCCCACGAACACCCGGTGATGGCCGGGCAGCAGCCGGGAGACCGCGACGAGTTCGGCCGCCGGGCCGAAGCCGCAGTTCTGCGCCCCCATCACGATCCGCACGGGGCCCGCCCCTGGCCGGTGGGCAGCGCGTCGAACACCGCGAGGAGCAGCCGGGCGAACTCCTGCGGCCACTTCGCGTAACCGGAGTGCCCGCCGGGGAACTCCACCAGCTCCCGCCCCAGCCGCTCGGCGAGCACCACCGCGGGCCTGCGCGCCACATGGGTCCGCGACTCCCGTCCGCCCGCCACCGCGATCCGCGCCGCCATCGGCGCGAGCGCCGCCACATCGGGTACGAAACGGGTGAACGGCCGCATGGTGTGCGCCAGGAAGAACGCGCTGTTGTCCTGCGCCTCGGGCAGCACGGGCGCGGACCGGCCGCCGAAGAGGGAGCTGAACTTCGCCATCGCGCCCGCGACCCCTTCCCCGCGGAACAGCGCGTGGACCTCGTCGATGAACGCGAGACGGTCCTCGGCGTCCGGCAGCAGGCTCAGCGACGGCGGCTCGTGGACGACCACGGCCCCGACCCTGTCCGGGTGCCTGCGCAGCAGTTCGAGCGCGGTGAGCCCGCCCGAGCAGCTTCCGAACACCGACGCCCGCTCGCCCGGCGTGGCCACCGCGTCCAGCAGCCGGCAGGCGTCGTCCGCGTGGACCTCGATCCGCTGGTCGGCCGACGGTCCGTCGAGCACGCTGCGCGAGTTGCCGCGCGGATCGTACGAGACGACGCGGTGGCCGGAGGAGAGCACGGCGGCCAGGCCCCCGAACACGTCCGCGTCCGAGTTGCCGCCCGCCATGAGTATCAGCAGCGGCCCCTTGCCGCGCACCTCGTAGTGGAGCCTGGCCCCCGGCACGGCCAGGGTGCCGCCGCCGCTCTCCCGTGTGTCCATCACGCTCCAGCCCCGGGGCCCGCCACGGCCACCGTCGAGTCACGATCCGCGTACTCCAGGTGGCTACCCGTGGCGCGGGCCGGTCACCGGTTTCGGCCGACCACGTACGGGTGATGACCGGGCCTTCCCGCTGACGTGACGGGCCGCCCCGGGGGACTTTCAGGCCGCCGGATCCGTGCCGGGCGCGCGCCCGGGGTGGACGGCGCAGCGAACGGCCCCTGAAGTGGGGCATGCTCTGCGGGACGAGTGGAACGGACCCGGCACGGGCACGCCCCGGAGCGGATCCGTCATGGCCAGAAGGACCGGAACCAGATGACAGACCACAACGCTGGACTGATGGCGTTCGTGCGGGCACGCCTCGACGAGGAGGAGCGGATCGCGCGCGAAGCCGGCGGCGATTCCTGGCGGTGCCCGCCCGAGCAGCCCGGTGAGATCCACGACCGTACCGGCAGCATCGCGTTCAGCCTGCGCACCCACGGCTACGACCGCCACATCGCCCGTCAGGATCCGGCGTGCACCCTTCGGCGCGTCGAGACGAGCCGCGTACTGCTCGACGAGTACGCGGAGGTCGCGGCCCTGGACGTGGACCGCCCCGACGACGGGTTCGCCTCCGGGCGCGCGGTGGGGCTGGGCTTCGTCGTCCGTCAGATGGCCGCGGAACACGCCCATCACCGGGACTACCAGGTGAAGTGGCTGCCCCGCTTCTCCCACTAGGGCCTGTTCCCCGACGGACCGGGGGTCGCCCGGTCCGTCGGGGGGTTCGGGGCGGGTGGCAGGTCCGGGGCGGGCGCGCGGGGTTACGGTACGCGCGCGACACCCGCGTAGAACCCGCTCGGCTCGGGCTCGGGGGCCGGGCCGTCCCTGTACCAGTGGGCGGCCGTCACCAGCCCGGGTTCCACCAGGTCGAGCCCGTCGAAGAAGCGGGCGACCTCGGCGCGGTCCCGCATCCGCAGCGGGATCTCGCCCTCCTTGTACGCGGTCGTGACGACGTCCTTGTACTGCGGGTGTTCGTCGAAGGTGGTGTGCGAGAAGATCAGATAGCTGCCGGAGGGCAGGGCGTCCACCAGGGTGCGGGTGATCCCGTACGGGTCGTCCTCGTCGGGGACGAAGTGCAGCAGCGCGATGAGGCAGAGCGCGACGGGCCGGTCGAAGTCCAGCAGCGTGCGGGCGTGGTCGAGGATGGCCTCCGGCTGCCGGACGTCCGCCTGGATGTAGTCGGTGGCGCCCTGCGGTGTGCTGGTGAGCCGGGCCTCGGCGTGGCGCAGCACGATGGGGTCGTTGTCGGCGTACACGATCCGGGCCGCGGGGATGATCTCCTGGACGATCTGATGGAGATTCGGCTCGGTGGGGATCCCCGTACCGATGTCGAGGTACTGGTCGATGCCCTGCCGCGCGGCCCAGGCGACGGCACGCCGCATGTACGCCCGGTTCCGTAACGCGTTGCCCTTGGCCTCAGGGGGTATTCGCTCGCCGACCACCTGGTCGACCGCGTAGTTGTCCTTGCCGCCGAGAAGCCAGTCGTACACGCGGGCCGGGTGGGCCTTGCTGGTGTCGATCCGTGGCCGGGGCGGCGGGTGTGCCGTCATGGGAGCTCCTGTGTGGGTGACCGGGTCCGCCGCGTGCGCCGCCGCGGGCCGGGTGGCCGCGGAGCGACACGGACGGGCGGACAGCCTAGGCGACCGTGGCCGCCCGGGACCAGGCTGTGATCACCGCGGGGCCCGGCCACCGGCACAGGTGGGGCGGGCCCGGGAGAGCCGGGGGCCGTACGGGACGGGCCGGCTCTCCCGGGCGCTCACGCCGCGCGGCTGGGGACGCTGTCGAGGCGGGGGGCGAGCGGCGCCGGCTCCGGCCGGGTCCAGCGGCCGAGGGAGATCTCCGCGGTGATGCCGGGCCCGAAGCCCGCGATGAGCCCGCGGGCCCCCGTCGCCACGCCGCCCTCCTCGAAGAGCCGGTCCAGCGCGTCGAAGATGACCGCGCTGGCGATGTTCCCGCGTTCGGTGAGGGTGGCCCTGCTGTAGCGGAAGGTCTCCGACGGCAGCATCAGATACTTGCTCAGGTCGTCCAGGATCCTGGGCCCGCCCGCGTGGACGATGTAGAAGTCCAGGTCGGAGATGTCCCAGCCGAACGGCTGCGCCATGTCCCGCATCGCGGGGGCGAGCATGGACATCGTGCCGGGGACCCGCCTGTCGAGCATGAAGTGGAATCCGGTGTCCCGGACGGCGTACGAGATCCACTCCTCGGTGCCGGGCACGAGATGCGAGCCGTTCTGCGCGAGCCGCACCCCCGCTCCGCCCTCGCCCCGGACGACGGCCGCGGCGACGGCGTCCCCGAAGAGCCCGTTGGAGAGCAGATTGCCGACGCCCAGATCCTCCGGCTGGTAGCAGAGCGAACAGAACTCGCAGGAGACGATGAGCACGTTCGCCCGCGGATACGCCAGGCAGAAGTCGTGCGCCCGGTTGATGGCGGTGCCCCCGGCGGCGCAGCCGAGCTGGGCGATGGGCAGTTGGCGGGTGACGGTCCTGAACCCCATGGTGTTGATCAGCCAGGCGGTCATCGAGGGCATCATGAAGCCGGTGCACGAGACGTACACGATCATGTCGATGTCGCGGGGTGTCAGTTCCGCGTGGGCCAGCGCCCGCTCGATGACCTCGGGCAGCCGGGCCTTGGCCTCGGATTCGTAGAGGGCGTTGCGGGCCGTGAAGCCGGGGTGCCGCAGGGTGTCCTCGATCGGCTGGACGAGATGCCGGGTCTGCACCCCGGTGTTGCCGATCAGCCGCAGGGCCAGCGGCAGTTGCGGATGTCCGGCGTGCAGGGTGCGCGCGAACTCCAGGGTCTGTTCCCGGGTGATGACATGTTCGGGCACGGCGATCGCAGGTCTGCACAGGGTTGCCATGTCAGCTCCTCACCAGGCGACCGGAAGGGCGAGCGGATAACGCCAGATGGAGTCGGTGTTCCACCGCACCTCGTCCTCGGGCACGGCCAGCCGCAGCGCGGGGAACCGGGTGAACAGCGTGCCGACGGAGACCTGGAGGGTCATCCGTGCCAGATGGGACCCCAGGCAGTGGTGGCTGCCGTACCCGAACGCCATGTGGGCGGGCGGGCTCTCCCGTTCGAAGTCCAGCTCGTCGGGGCGCTCGTAGACGAGATCGTCGCGGTTGGCCGTCAGATACGAGACATGGACGGTGTCGCCCGCCTTGACGGTCACACCGTCGAAGTCGACGTCCTCCAGGGCCACGCGCGGGATCCCGACGCCCTGACGGAAGGGGATGTACCGCAGCAGCTCCTCGATCGCCTGGGGCAGCAGTGCGGGGCGGGCCCGCAACTGCGCAAGCTGCGCGGGGTGGGTGAGCAGGGTGAAGACGATGTTGCTGATGTCGTACGTGGTGGTGTCGTGACCGGTGACGACCAGGAGCATCGCCAGGACGGCCAGTTCCGCCTCGTCCAGCATCTCGTCCCCCACCCGGGCGGTGGCGAGCGCGCTGATGAGATCGTCCCCCGGCGCGCGCCGGCGCTCCGCCGTCAGCTCGGTGAAGTACGCGCGCAGCCCGGCCTTCGCACCCACCGCGGAGTCGCGGTCCGCGGCGTTCATCGACATCATCGCCATGGCCCAGTCGCGCAACTGGCGCCGGTCCGCCACCGGTATGTCGAGCAGCTCGCAGATCGACATCAGGGGTAACCGGTCGGCGAGGGCGGCGACCACGTCACCCGGCGCGCCCCGCTCCTCCATCGCGTCGAGCAGCCCGTCCACGCTCCGCTGGGTCCAGGGCCGCAGCTCCTCGACCTGGCGGGTGGTGAACGCCTTGATGATCAGCCGGCGCACCCGGTTGAGGGTGGGCGGGTCCATGAGGTTGATCGCCTCGGACTGGGCGATGGGCGCGGGGGTGATGCGCGGGAAGTCCCTGCCGATCAGCGCGGCACGGCTGAACCGCCGGTCCGAGGTGACGGTCTGGACGTCCGCGTACCGGGTGACCAGCCAGCAGTCGCCCTCCCCGTAGGGCATACGGACCCGGGCGACCGGCGCCTCGGTCCGCATCCGGGTCATGAAGGGATCGGGTTCCAGGGCGTTGTCATGGCGGACCGGGCAGGTGCGTACGGAGTCCGAAGGAGTCATCGCGGTACCTCCTCGTGGAAGGGGACGGATGGCGAGCGGTCCTGTTTGATCGGAGCATGCCATGATGATCGACGCCGTACGCAAGTAATTCCGCGCAGTTCACCCGTAAGAGCTATTTCCGGGTGATCACACGCAACATCCTTATCATTCACGCAAATTGGGTCCATGCGCCATCGAACCGGAGGTTTCCGGGCGGCCGTCACGGGGCGGTTCCGCGCGCTCCGCCCCGGCGCCCCGCGTCCACCCGTACGGTCCAGCACGGCGCGCGCCCGGCGCCCGGCGGCGCTGCAATGGACGGGTGACCGCGCCTCCGGACGACTGCCTCGCGCGCAACGAGTGGATCTGCGGCGCCTATCTCTCCAGCAGGCGCACGATCCTGTGGGACGCGGTGCTCGAACACCTCCAGCTCACCTTCGCCGCCGTCCTGATCGGCCTGGTCATCGCCGTGCCCCTCGCGCTCGCGGCCCGGCGCTGGAAGACGGCGGCGGCCCCCGTGCTCGGCGTCACGACGGTCCTCTACACCATCCCGTCGCTCGCCATGTTCTCGCTGCTGCTGCCGGTCTACGGACTGTCCGCCTCGCTCGTCGTCGCCGGGCTCGTGCTCTACTCGCTGACCCTGCTCGTACGGAACATCCTCGCCGGACTGCGCGGCGTCCCCGAGGAGACCCGGCAGGCCGCCCGCGGCATGGGATACGGGCCGCTGCGGCTGCTGCTCACCGTCGAACTGCCGCTCGCCCTGCCCGCCGCGCTGGCCGGGCTGCGCATCGCGACCGTCTCCGCCGTCTCCCTCGTCACCATCGGCGCCATCGTCGGACACGGCGGACTCGGCAACCTCATCTACGCCGGGATGAACACCTTCTTCAAGGCGCAGGTGCTCACCGCCTCCGTCCTGTGCGTCGTCATCGCCGTCGCCGCCGACCTGGCGCTCCTGCTCCTCCAGCGCCGGCTCACCCCCTGGACCCGCCGGGCCCCCGCGTGAACACCCTCACCGCCGCCTGGGCCTGGCTCATCAGCCCCGCCCACTGGCCGGGCACCGACGGCATCGCCAACCGGCTCGCCGAACACCTCTACCTCACCGTCGTCTGCCTCGCCCTGAGCTGCGCGCTCGCCCTGCCCGTCGCCCTGGTCCTCGGCCACCTCGGCAAGGGGGGCGCCCTCGCCGTCAACCTCTCCAACGCGGGCCGCGCCGTCCCCACCTTCGCCGTCCTGGTCCTGCTGCTCCTCACCCCCCTCGGCGCGTACGGACAGTGGCCGACGGTCATCGCGCTGGTCCTCTTCGCGATCCCGCCCCTGCTCACCAACGCCTACGTGGGGATGCGGGGCGTCGACCCCGATGTCGTCAGGGCCGCCCGGGGCATGGGGATGACCGCGCGCCAGTGCCTGGGCCGGGTCGAGGTGCCGCTCGCGCTGCCGCTGATCCTCACCGGCGTACGGATCGCCGCCGTCCAGCTCGTGGCGACCGCCACGCTGGCCGCCCTGATCGGCGGCGGCGGACTCGGCCGGATCATCACCGCCGGGTTCAACCTCGCCGACACGGCCCAGGTGGTGGCGGGCGCCTTCCTGGTCGCCGTGCTCGCGCTGCTGGTGGAGGGGGCGTTCGAGGTGGCGCTGCGGCTGGGACCTCGGTGGGTGAGGGGCGGCGCGGGATGAGGCCGCTGCGTACCGCCGCCGTCTGCGGCGTCCTGCTCCTGGCGACCGCCACCTGCACCACGGGACCGTCCCTGGAGAACCGCGAAGCCGTCACCGCCCCGCCCGGCGACAG
Source organism: Streptomyces sp. NPDC059142 (assembly GCF_042755665.1). Taxonomy (NCBI): domain Bacteria; kingdom Bacillati; phylum Actinomycetota; class Actinomycetes; order Kitasatosporales; family Streptomycetaceae; genus Streptomyces; species Streptomyces sp. NPDC059142. Next base: position 56,632 of record NZ_JBHZDA010000007.1, on the reverse strand, counting down.
CAAGCACCTCACCATCGGGACCGCGGGCTTCACCGAGAGCGACCTGCTGGCCCAGATGTACGCGCTCCTGCTGGAACGGGCCGGGTACCACACCCGGATCCTCTCGGTCACCAACCGCGAGCTGTACGAACCGGCCCTGGAGAGCGGCCGTATCGACGTCGTACCGGAGTACGCGGCGACCTTCGCCGACTGGCTGAACGCCAAGGCCCACGGCCCCGACGCCCGGCCGGTCGGCTCGCCCGACCTCGCCACCACCATGAAGGCGCTGCGCACCCTCGCCTCGGCGCGCGGGCTCACCGTCCTCGACCCCGGCCGGGCGGTCGACCAGAACGCCTTCGCGGTCGCCGCCGGCTACGCCGGGAAACACCACCTCAGGACCCTGAGCGACCTGGGCCGCTCCGGGCTGCCGGTACGGCTCGCCGCCGGGGACGAGTGCGTACGGCGCCCGTACTGCGCGCCGGGGCTGAGGAAGACGTACGGGATCGACATCACCGGCATCGACCCCAAGGGCGTCGGCACCACACCGGCCAAACAGGCCGTCCAGCGGGGCCAGGACCAGATGGTGCTCACCACGACCACCGACGCGACGCTCGGCCAGTTCGGTCTGGTGCTGCTCGCGGACGACAAGCACCTCCAGAACGCCGACAACATCGTGCCCGTCGTCAACCGGGCCAGGGCCGGCGCCAAAGGGGTCACCGAAGCCCTGGACCGGCTGAACACCGTACTGACGACCGCGGACCTGGCCGCGCTGAACCAGCGGGTGGACGGCTGGCGGCGGCTGCCCGAGGACGTCGCCAGGGGCTATCTGGAGTCACGGGGCCTGCTGCCGGCCGGCCGGGGCGCCCCGCCGCCGCGTCAGCCCGCGCGCCGGCCGCCCGTCAACCGCTCCGGCAGCCAGGACAGTTGGGCGGCCTGCTGGTACGCGCCGCCGCCCTCGTGGTCGTTGAAGTCGTACACCTCGATCGCCTTGTCCTCATGGGCGTACGCGTTGAAGGCCCCGAACACCGTCGACGGCGGGCAGGTCTCGTCCTCCAGGGCCACCGAGAACAGCGCGGGGGCGCTGCCGCGCGCCGCGAAGTGCACCCCGTCGAAGTAGCCGAGCGTCCGCCACACCCGCTCCGTACGGCCCCGGTAGGTCTTCAGATAGAGACCCACCTCGCGGTACGGATGACGGGCGCTGATGGTCGTCGCCCGGGGGAAGTCGCAGAGGAACGGCACGTCCGGCGCCACCGCCACCAGATCCGGTATCAGACCGGCCGCCGCCAGGGCGATCCCGCCGCCCTGGCTGGCGCCGACCACCGCCGTGCGCCCGGCGTCGACCAGCGGGTGCGCCCGCGCGGCCTCGACGGCGCGAACCGCGTCGGTGAACAGCCGCCGGTAGTAGTAGTCGTGCGGGTCCTCGACGCCCCGGGTCAGGAAGCCGGGGTAGGAGGAGGCGCTGCCCACCGGGTCGGGGGTGTCGCCGCCGTTCCAGCCGGCCCCCTGCCCCCGGGTGTCCATCACGAAGTGCGCGAACCCGGCCGAACCCCAGAGCAGATGGCTGTGCGGCAGACCGCGCCCGCCGCCGTACCCGACGTACTCCACCACCACCGGGAGCGGCTCATGGGCGGACGCGGGCAGCACCAGCCAGCCCTTGACCGGATGGCCGCCGAACCCGGCGAAGGTCACGTCGAGGACGTCCAGCGTCGTCAGTCCGGTGGCGACCGGTTCGAACCGTACGTCGAGGGCGTGGCCGCGTGCCTCGGCGAGGGTCTTCGCCCAGAACTGGTCGAAGTCCTCGGGCTCCTCGGACGTGCTCCGGTAGGTACGGAGCTGGTCGAGGGGGAGATCGGGCTGGGGCATGCGGGACCACCTCGGTCGGCTGAATCGCTCAGGGACAACGGCGATCACACGGTACGACCGGAGGCCGAACCGTAGAAGACCGCGAATCCGCCGAGCGCGCGCCGCCGACCGGGGGCCCGCCGAGATCCGGACGAAACGACCCCGGGCGTCCGGGACCGGGGCGAGGTCGACACCGGGCGTGCGAGACCGGGTCGGGAACGGCCCTAGGCGTCCGAGACCGAGTCGAAGTCGACCTCGCCCCGCCCGATGCCCTGCGCGTCCGCGTCCACCGAGCGGCGCAGCGCCTCGTGGAGCTTCGCCGGGGTCAGCACCCCCACGAAGCGCGCCCCGTCCAGCACCGCCACCCACCCCGCGTCGTGCTGGAGCATCTCGCTGAACGCCTGCTTCAGCGGCGAGCCGAGCGGCACCCACGCCTCCATCCGCCGGGCGTGGTCGCCCACCGAACCGGGCTCCGAGCCGGCCACCCCCGCGCGGGCCGGCGCGTCGGCCGCGATCCAGCCGTGCAGCTCGCCGTCCTCGTTCAGCACCACCGCCCAGCGGGCCCCCTCCGCGCGCATCCGCGCCGCCGCGTCCCGCGCGGGCTCACCGGTCCTGGCGACCGGCGGCTGCTCCAGGTCGGCCGGCTCGACCGTGGTCACCGAGAGCCGCTTGAGGCCGCGGTCGGCGCCGACGAACCGGGCCACGTACGGCGTCGCCGGGGTGCCCAGGACCGCGCCGGGACTGTCGAACTGCTCGATGCGCCCCTCCCCGTACACCGCGATACGGTCGCCCATCCGTACCGCCTCCTCGATGTCATGCGTCACCAGCAGCACCGTCTTGCGCACCGTCGCCTGGAGCTTCAGGAACTCGTTCTGCAACCGCTCGCGCACCACCGGGTCCACCGCGCCGAACGGCTCGTCCATCAGCAGTACCGGCGGATCGGCGGCCAGGGCGCGCGCCACCCCGACCCGCTGGCGCTGCCCGCCGGAGAGCTGCGCGGGGTAGCGCGGACCGTACGTCGCCGGGTCGAGCCCCACCAGGTCGAGCAGTTCCGCGGCCCGCTCGCGCGCCCGCGCCTTCTTCCAGCCGATCAGCGCGGGGACGGTCGCGGTGTTGTCGAGCACCGTACGGTGCGGGAAGAGCCCGACCTGCTGGATGACGTAACCGATCCGGCGGCGCAGCGCGACCGGGTCGACCCCGGAGATGTCCCGGCCCTCGACGAAGATCCGCCCCGAGGTCGGCTCGATCAGCCGGTTCACCATCATCATCGTGGTCGTCTTGCCGCACCCCGAGGGCCCCACCAGCGTCACCAGCTCACCCTCGCGCACCTCGAAGGACAGGTCGTCCACGGCGGCCGTACCGTCCGGGTAGACCTTGCCGACCTGCTCGAACCGGATCATGTCCTCAACGTAGGACCGGCCGGGGCCGCGCGCACACCGGGCCGCGACCGTCCGGGGCCGTCCCCGGCTGAACACGCCCCGTGTCCGGTCCGTATCCACCGGGGCGGGGCGGGACGCCCGTCATTCGTGTGCTGAAATGTCCGGCGTGCCTGCCCCCGGCGGTGTGAGACCGCCCCGCACGGGGGCGATCGAGAACAGGAGCCACCTTGACCAGCTACCGTCAGCCCGGCGTCGTCCTCACCGACCACCGCTTCACGGTCCCGCTGGACCACGGCGATCCCGGGGGCGAGCGGATCGAACTGTTCGCACGCGAGGTCGTGTCGAGCGCGCGGGCCGGCGCGGACCTGCCCTGGCTGCTGTACCTGGAGGGCGGACCCGGCTTCGGCGCCCGCCGGTTCGTCGGCAGACAGGCATGGCTCGGCCGCGCCCTCCAGGAGTTCCGGGTGCTCCTGCTCGACCAGCGCGGCACCGGCCTCTCCACGCCCGTCAACCGGCAGACCCTCCCGCTCCACGGCGGCCCCCGGCAACAGGCCGACCACCTCGCCCACTTCCGCGCCGACTCCATCGTCCGCGACTGCGAGACCATCCGCCCCCTGCTCACCGGCGGCGCGCCCTGGACCGTACTGGGCCAGAGCTTCGGCGGCTTCTGCGCCACGCACTACCTCTGCGCCGCGCCCGAGGGCCTGGACACCGTACTGATCACCGGCGGACTGCCGTCCCTGGACGCCACCGCGGACGAGGTCTACCGCGCCGCGTACCCGCGGATCGCGCGCAAGGTGGAGGCGCACTACGCGCGTTACCCCCAGGACATCGAGCGGGCCCGCGCCGTCGCGCGGTACGTGGCCGAGCACCGGCCCGTCCTGCCCGGCGGTTACACCCTCACGCCCGAGGCGTTCCAGTCCCTCGGCATCGTGCTCGGCGCCGGCGACGGCAGCCATCAGCTCCACTACCTGCTGGAGAACGCCTTCGTCCGTACGCCCAAGGGCCCCGCCCTCTCCGACGCCTTCCAGGAGAACGTGGCCTCCTCGCTCTCCTTCGCGGGACACCCGCTGTACGCCCTGGTCCACGAGGCGATCTACGCGCAGGGCGGCCGGGCCACCGACTGGGCCGCCGAGCGGGTACAGGGCGAGTTCGCCCGGTTCGACGCCGCCAAGACCCTCGCCGGGGAGGGCCCGCTCTACTTCACCGGCGAGTCCGTCCACCCCTGGCACTTCGACAACGACCCGGCGCTGCGCCCCCTGCGGGAGACCGCGGAGCTGTTCGCCGCCCGCACCGACTGGCCCGCCTTGTACGACACGGCCCGGCTCGCCGCCAACGAGGTGCCCGTCGCCGCGGCCGTCTACCACGACGACATGTACGTCGACACGGAGCACTCGCTGCGCACGGCGCGCGCGATCCGCGGCCTGCGCACCTGGGTCACCGACGAGTTCGAGCACGACGGGGTGCGCGCCGGCGGGCCCCGTGTCCTGGACCGGCTGCTGACCCTGGCGCGCGGCGAGGACTGAGCGCGCGGGGCTCGTCGCGCGGACGCGCCGTGCCGGGGGGAGAATGGGGGACAGGGGACCGTGCGACGCTGCCCGCGTGGCGCGGTCCCGCGGAAGCGGAGGTGGTGGACATGCTGCTGCCCGACAGACATCTGGTCGCCGATCTCCTGGCCCGCTACCGGGCCTGGGAACGGCTGGTGCTCGCCGAACCGCTGGACGAGACCACCCGCAGACGGTTCGAGGATGTGGCGTACACGCTCTGCGTCCTGATGGGGCAGCGCACCGCCCGCGAGGCGATCTGGCAGGCGGAGGCGTATCTGCGCAGGATCCGGCCCGTCCCTCTCTTCCCCGAGCGGGCGGAGAGCGCCGCGCCGGGCCTCCGTGAAGAGGCGCCGGACCTCCGTGAGGACGCGCCGGGCCTCCGCGAAGAGGTGAGCGGCTCCGGGCGAGCGGTGCCGGATTGACAAACCGCTGTGCTGTTTCTGCAATGTACGGATGGACGAAGACTCTCCGCTCGACGACGTGCTGGACCAGGTGGGACCCCGGCTGCGCCGGATCAGGCGCGAGCGCGGGGCCACCCTGGGCGCTCTGTCCGCCGCCACCGGCATCTCCGTGAGCACCCTGTCCCGGCTGGAGTCGGGGCGCCGCAGGCCCAGTCTCGAACTGCTGCTGCCCATCGCCCGCGCGCACCGGGTACCGCTGGACGAACTGGTCGGCGCGCCCGAGGTGGGGGACCCCCGGATCCGCTCCAAGCCGATCGTGCGGGGCGGCCGTACGATGCTGCCGCTCACCCGTCAACCGGGCGGCCTCCAGGCGTACAAGATGGTGGCGGAGAGCTCCCCCGACCACTGCGACGACGAGCAGCGGACCCATGAGGGGTACGAGTGGCTGTACGTCCTCTCCGGGCGGCTGCGGCTGCGGCTCGGCGACCACGACATGGTGATGGGCCCGGGGGAGGCGGCCGAGTTCGACACGCGGGTCCCGCACTGGTTCGGCCCGGCAGGGGACGCGCCGGTGGAGTTCCTGAGCCTCTTCGGTCCGCAGGGGGAGCGCATGCATGTACGGGCCCGGCCCAAGACGTCCTGAGCGGGTGTTCCCAGCGCCACAAGCGACCGCTTAGTATGCCCAGGGACGTGGTACCGACCCCGTGTGTGGAGGCCCGAATGCTGGCATGGCGCGTGCACAGGAACGGCGAGCCCGCGGAGGTGATGCGGCTGGAGGAGACGGAGCGGCCGGTTCCGGGCGCCGGACAGGTCGGCCTGCGGGTCAGGGCGGCGAACATCAACTTCCCGGACGCCCTGCTCTGCCGGGGCCAGTACCAGGTACGGCCGCCGCTGCCCTTCACCCCGGGCGTGGAGATCTGCGGCGAGACCGAGGACGGCCGCCGTGTCATCGCCACGCCCGAGCTGCCCCACGGCGGTCTGGCCGAGTACGTCGTGGCCGCCGAGGACGCGCTGCTGCCCGCCCCGGAGACCCTTGATGACGCCGAGGCCGCCGCCCTGCACATCGGCTATCAGACGGGCTGGTTCGCCCTGCACCGCCGGGCCGCGATCCGGCCGGGGGAGACCCTGCTCGTGCACGCCGCGGCCGGTGGCGTGGGCAGCGCCGCCGTCCAGCTCGGCAAGGCGGCGGGGGCCACCGTCATCGGGGTCGCCGGCGGACGCAACAAGACCGCGGTGGCCAAGGAGATGGGGTGCGACGTGGTGATCGACCGCCGTACCGACGACATCGTCGCGGCGGTCAAGGAGGCCACCGGCGGCCGGGGCGCGGACGTCGTCTACGACCCGGTGGGCGGCGACGCGTACACCGCCTCCGCCAGGAGCGTCGCCTTCGAGGGCCGGATCGTCGTGGTGGGCTTCGCGAGCGGGACGATCCCGAGCCCCGCCCTCAACCACGCGCTGGTGAAGAACTACACCATCATGGGGCTCCATTGGGGGCTCTACCACGCCAAGGACCCCGCGTCGGTGAAGCGTTGCCACGAGGAGCTGACGGCGCTCGCGGCCCGGGGCGCGATCAGGCCGCTCATCAGCGAGCGCGTCGCGATGAAGGGCGGCGCCGACGCCGTGCAGCGGGTGGCCGACGGCACCACCACCGGCCGGATCGTCGTCCTGCCCGAGGGTGCCTCCTGATGACCGACGCCACGAACGACGCCGCCGAACTCCGCTCCCGTACCCGGAAACTGCTCGCCGAACATCCGCCGGCCACCACCGGACGCACCGAATTCCTCACCGCGCGCTTCGACGCGGGACTCGCCTGGGTGCACTACCCGGCCGGGCTCGGCGGACTCGACGCGCCCCGCGCCCTCCAGGCCGTCGTGGACGCCGAACTCGCCGCCGCCGGCGCACCCGACAACGATCCGCGGCGCATCGGCATCGGCCTCGGCATGGCCGCGCCGACCATCCTGCGGTACGGCACGCGCGCACAACAGGAGCGCTTCCTGCGGCCCCTGTGGGTCGGCGAGGAGGTGTGGTGCCAGCTCTTCAGCGAACCCGGAGCCGGCTCCGACCTGGCGGCGCTCTCCACCCGGGCCGTGCGCGAGAACGCCGCCGCGGGCGCCGCACCGGACTCCGGCGACTGGATCGTCAACGGCCAGAAGGTGTGGACGTCCAGCGCCCATCTCGCCCGCTGGGCCATCCTCATCGCCCGCACCGACCCCGGCCTGCCCAAACACCAGGGCATCAGCTACTTCCTCTGCGACATGACCGCCCCCGGCGTCGAGGTGCGGCCCCTGCGCCAGATCACCGGCGAGGCGGAGTTCAACGAGGTCTTCCTCACCGACGTCCGTATCCCCGACGCCCACCGGCTCGGCGCGATCGGCGAGGGCTGGAAGGTCGCGCAGACCACCCTGATGAACGAACGGGTCTCCATCGGCGGCGCCCGCCTGCCCCGCGAAGGCGGCATGATCGGCCCGGTGTCGGCCACCTGGCGCGAGCGGCCGGAGCTGCGCACCCACGATCTGCACCAGCGGCTGCTCACCCTCTGGGTGGAGGCCGAGGTCGCCCGGCTCACCGGCGAACGGCTGCGCCAGCAGCTCGTCGCGGGCCAACCCGGTCCCGAGGGCAGCGGGATGAAGCTCGCCTTCGCCCGGCTCAACCAGGAGATCAGCGGCCTGGAGGTGGAACTCCTCGGCGAGGAGGGCCTGTTGTACTCCGACTGGACCCTGCGCAGGCCCGAACTGGTCGACTTCACCGGGCGCGACGCCGGATACCGCTACCTCCGCTCGAAGGGCAACTCCATCGAGGGCGGCACCAGCGAGATCCTGCTGAACATCGTCGCCGAACGCGTCCTGGGCCTGCCCTCGGAGCCGCGCAACGACAAGGACGTCCCCTGGAAGGACCTGACTCGGTGACCACCCAGCCCGCCCCCGCTCCCCGGCCCGCACCGGCCGGCCCCTCCGGGACCGCCCCCGACCTGCTCTACTCGGACACCGAGGAAGAACTGCGCTCCGCCGTACGGTCGTTGCTCACCGACCGGGCCGACCTCCCGGCCGCCCTCGCCCGCGCCGAGTCCGGCGACCCCTACGATCCCGCCCTGTGGACCTCGCTCACCGCCGGGATCGGCGCGGCGGGTCTGCTCGTCCCGGAGAAGCTGGGCGGCCAGGGCGCGAGCCACCGCGAGGCCGCCGTCGTCCTGGAGGAACTGGGCCGGGCCGTCACCCCCGCGCCCTACCTCACCAGCGCGGTGGTGGCGACCGAGACCCTGCTCGGCTGCGACGGGGAGTCCACCGACTCCACGGATGTCGCGGGGCTCCTCACCGCGTTGGCGAGCGGACTTCGCACCGCCGTCCTCGCGCTGCCCCTCACCACCGCCCCCGACGCCCCGCTCCCCTTCGCGGAGGACCCGGCCGGAACCGGGCACGCGCAGGAGACGGCGGTCACGGTGAGCGCCGTCGCCGACGCCGTACGCGCCGACGTACTGCTCGTCCCGCGCGCCGACGGCCTGTACGCCGTCGAGACCGCGTCGCCCGCCGTCACCGTCGAGCCGCTGACACCGCTCGACCTGACCCGCCCACTCGCCACCGTCACGGTCGCGGCCGGCAGCGGCGTCCGGATCGCCGACGCGGCCACGGCGGAGAGCGCCGTACGCCGCGGACTGCTGGCCGGGGCCGGGCTGCTCGCCTCCGAACAGCTCGGCATCGCCGCGTGGTGCCTGGAGGAGACCGTCCGGCACACCCGCGAACGCCACCAGTTCAACCGCCCCGTCGGCTCCTTCCAGGCGCTCAAGCACCGTATGGCGCAGCTCTGGCTGGAGGTCGTCTCGGCCCGTGCCGCCGCCCGCAACGCCGCCGACGCCCTGGCCACCGGCGACCCCGGGGCGCCGCTCGCCGTGGCCGTCGCCCAGGCGTACTGCGGGCGCGTCGCCGTCCACGCCGCCGAGGAGTGCGTCCAGCTCCACGGCGGGATCGGGATGACCTGGGAGCACCCCGCGCACCTGTACCTCAAACGAGCCAAGTCCGACGAGAGCGCGCTCGGTTCACCCGGCCTCCACCGCGAGCGCCTGGCCGGACTCACGGAGCTGCCAGGACCGGAGTGACCCCGGCGGCGCCCGGAAAAGCCCCCTCCGGACATGGCTGAATCGCGGATGGCGGGCGGACGAACACTGCGCGGCACGGCCCTGATCCGCCCCTGACAGGGCGATACTCGCCAGGACCGTGCCCGTCGCGTCCCGCCCCGGAGGCATCATGGCCCTCACCACCCGCCGCAGAGCCGTCGCCACGCTCACCGCCGCGCTCGCGGGGGTCGTCGCGGCCCCCGCGTACGCGCGGGCCGACTCCAGGTCCGGGGGCGGCCACACCCCCCGTCCGCTGCGCCACGCACACGCGCACAACGACTACCTGCACCCGCGCCCGCTCCTCGACGCGCTGGCGCACGGATTCACCAGCGTCGAGGCCGACATCTTCCTGGTCGACGGCGAACTGCTGGTCGCCCACGAGGCCACCGAGCTGGACCCGTCCCGCACCCTCGCCTCGCTCTACCTCGACCCGCTCGCCGCCCGGGTGCGCGCCCACCGCGGCTCCGTGTACCGCGGTCACCGCCGGCCGGTGCAACTGCTCATCGACATCAAGACGGACGGCGCCGCCACCTACGCCGAACTCCACCGCCAACTCACCCGCTACCGACCGATGCTGACCACCTACGCCCACGGCTCGGTACGCCCCGGCGCGATCACCCCGGTCATCTCCGGCGACCGCGCGGCCCGCGAACCGATGGAGGCGCAGCGCGTGCGGTACGCCTTCTACGACGGGCGGCTCGACGACCTCGGCACCGCCGCGCCCGCCTCCTTCGTACCGCTCATCAGCGGCAACTGGACCCAGAGTTTCACCTGGCAGGGCGTGGGACCGATCCCCGCGGCCGAACGCGCCGAGCTGCGCCGGATCGCGGACACCACCCATGCACACGGGCAGCGGCTGCGTTTCTGGTCCACCCCGGACACCCCGGGGCCCGCGCGGGACGCCCTCTGGACCGAACTCCTCGCCGCCGGGGTGGACCACCTCAACACGGACGACCTCGCCGGCCTCGAACGCTTTCTGCGTACCGCGCGTCCGTAACCCCGCGTCAACCACCCGTACGGCGGACACGCCAGTCGGCCGAACCGGCCCCCTCCTCCGCCACACTGGCGGCCGAAAGCCGCGATTCCCGTGCGGCGGAGGAGGTTTGGCGATGGCCATTTCGATTTCAGTGGTGCTGCTTCTGGCGATCCTCGCGGTGGTCTTCCTGCGCAGCGGCGGGCTGAAGTTCTCGCACGCGCTGGTCTGCGCCCTGCTCGGATTCTTCCTCGCGGGTACGAGCATGGCGCCGACCATCGCCAACGGGATCTCCACCACCGCCGGCGTGGTCAGCAGCCTCAACCCCTGACGGGGCGGCGCGGCGCGCTCACGCCCCGGCCAGCCGCGAACGGATCAGGAAGCGCACCCCCTCGGGTGCCTCCAGCGAGAAACCGCTGCCGCGCCCCTCCACCACATCGACGATGAGCCGGGTGTGGCGCCACGCCTCGTACTGGCTCACCGACATCCAGAACGGGACGGCTTCGGCGACGCCTTCGACCTCCAGCGACTGGAGCAGCACGTCGGAGCCGCCGGTACGGAACTCGCCGTCCAGGTAGCACATGGGCGCGCTGCCGTCGCAACAGCCGCCCGACTGATGGAACATCAACGGCCCGTGGTCCGCCCGCAGCCGCCGGATCAACTCGGCCGCCGCGGGGGTCACCTCGACCCGGGGCGTTCCGGGGGAACTCACTTCGTCCGTCATCGCGCCGCCGCTTCTGCAGAAGGGAACCGGCCGGAAGGAGACCGGCCGGCGCGCTCCGAGGCCGCGCGGGGTCGCACCGCGGCGCGCCCCCTCGATTATGCTCCGGTCATCCGTTTCCGCCGAGTCTGAGCATCACCTTGCTGCTGCCGCTCGCGCGATCCGCGGCGACGGCCAACGCCTCCCCGGCCCGGTCGAGGTCGAAGCGGTGACTGATCACGGGGGAGACGTCCAGACCGTCCCGCATCGCCAGCAGCGCGTCGTCGATCTCCTCCACGAAGCGGTACGAGCCGACCCAGTTGATCTCCCGGGTGACCAGGTCGCCGAGGGCCGCGGAGACGGCGGCGCCCGGCAGGTTCCCTACCTGGACGAGCGTGCCGCCGCGCGCCGTGGCCCGCAGAACGGGGCCGAGCGCCGCCGGGGCGCCGGACGCCTCGAAGGCCACCTCGACATCGTCGGGGAGCGTGGCGCCGGAGCCGAGGTCGCGGGTCTCGTCGGCGCCCATGGAGCGGGCGACGGCGAGCGAGGCCGCGGAGAGGTCGGAGGCGATCACCGCGGCGGCGCCCCGGTGCCGCGCCGCGGCGACGACCAGCGCCCCGATCGGGCCGCAGCCGTTGACCAGCACCGTCCTGCCCCGGATGTCCCCGGCGCGGTGCACGGCGTGCAGCGCCACGGCGAGCGGTTCCGCGAGGGCGCCGCGCTCGGTGTCCACGCCGTCGGGCAGCGGCCGTATCTGGGCGGCGCGCACCACCCGGTACTCGCTGAACCCGCCGTCGGTGTGCGGGTCGAAGGCCGCGGAGCCGAAGTACCGGATCCGCGGGTGGAGGTTGGTGCGTCCGGCGATCCGGTCGGGCAGCGGACCGTTGCCGACCGGTTCGGCCGGGTGCACGGTGACCGCCTGGCCGATCCGGGCACCGTCCACGCCCTTGCCGGTCGCGGCGATCCGGCCGGCGACCTCGTGGCCGAGCACCAGGGGATGCGAGAGCGCGGCGGTCCCGGACGCCCCGTGCTTCCAGTAGGCGACGTCGGAGCCGCAGATCCCGCCCCACTCCAGGGCGAGCAGGACCTCCCCCTCGCCCGGTACGGGATCGGGGCGCTCGTCGATCCGCAGATCACCCGCGCCGTGGACGACGACGGCCCTCATACGGCGTCCTCCAGCCGGACCAGGTCGCGCCCACGGGTCTCGGGGGCGAGGTACGCGGACACCAGGGTGATCAGCGAGTAGACGACGAGCATCGCGGCGATCGGCCACCAGCTCCCGGTGACGGCGGTGAGGGTCGCCGCGACGACCGGACCGATGGCGGTGGCGAGGATGCCGCCGATCTCCTTGGAGAGGGCGAGCTGGGTGAAGCGGGTCCGTGAGCCGAACAGTTCGGCCATCGTGACGCTCTCCAGCGAGAACAGACCGAGGACACCGACGTTGAGGCCGACGACCATGCCGAGCATCAGCGCCGAGGTGGTGCCCGAGGTGATGAGCAGCATCATCGGGAACGCGAAGGCCATCGTCAGCAGGGTGAGCGCGATGTACATCGGGCGGCGTCCGAAGCGGTCGCCGAGCAGCCCGACCAGCGGCACGGTCAGGAAGCCCAGCAGCGAGCCGTACACGATCGCGTCGGTCGGCACCGAGCGTTCGGCGTGCAGCGTCGTGGCGATGTAGCCGACGAGGAAGGTCTGGATCAGCCCCGAGTTGCCCGCCTGACCGAACCGCAGCCCGAGGGCGAGGAAGAACGCCTTGCCCTTGCGCTGGCGGATCCCGGCCTCCAGGACTCCCTCCTGCTTCCGGTCCAGCGAGGAGTCGACCAGGGCGGACTCGACCTCGGTACGGGTCATGGCGACGCCGTCCACCACGTCGGGCCGCTCCTCGAACACCGGGCTTTCCTTGAGGTTGCCGCGCAGCCACACCGCGAAGATCATCAGCAGGAAGCTCAGCAGGAAGGGGAGGCGCCAGCCCCACGAGAGGAGCTGCTCCTCGCTGAGCACGCCGAGCAGGATCGCCCACAGCCCGGACGCGGCCAGGGTGCCGGAGTTGGTGCCGAGCGACACCAGCGAGGAGACCAGGCCCCGGCGTCTGGCGGGGGCGTACTCGGCGAGCATGACGGTGGCCCCGGCGATCTCGGCGCCGGCCCCGAAGCCCTGGACGAGCCGCAGGGCGACCAGCAGGATCGGGGCGAGGATTCCGATCTGCGCGTAGGTCGGCAGGGCGCCGATCAGCGTGGTCGAGGCGCCCATCAGCAGGATGGTGAGGAACAGGACCTTCTTGCGCCCGATCCGGTCGCCCATCCGCCCGAAGTAGACGGCTCCGGCGAGCCGGGCGACGTAGCCGACGCCGTAGGTCGCCATGGCGGCGATCAGACCGATCGCCGGGCTGACATCGGGGAAGAAGATCTTGTTGAAGACGATGGCCGCCGCCAGCGAGTAGAGCTGGAAGTCCATGAACTCCATCGCCGTACCCAGCCAGCCTGATACGGCGGCCTTGGTGAGATCACGCGTCGTTCTCGTCGCGGGGCCCGTGGGCTCCGTCCGAGCGGTGTCCGTCATGGGAACTCCGTTGTTCGGGGAAGTGCTGGGGGGTGCTGTCGGGGAGGGGTGGCGGGAGTACGGGGCTCCCGCCGAGGCGGGCGAGCAAGCGGATGGGCGGGGGTGGGGACCAGGGTCAGGCGCCCATGGCCCGGCCCGTCGCCGTGACGCGCGGGGCGGCCGGGATCCGCGGTGCGAGGGCGTCGTACACCCCGGCGGTTCGGGTCGTGCTCACAGTCCTGCTCCTTCGAAGGTCCGTACGCGGCCGGCCCGCCGGTTCACACCCCGGACAACTGGCCGACACGGCTGGTATACAAGCACTGGTCGGCCAGTGATGCAATACTCGTGCCACATCGGACGACACCCTCGTCACGGCACAGCGCCATCGACCGGGCACAGGCCGTGTCAGCGCCCGATACGATGAGCGCATGGCCCGATCGAACCGGCAGCGGACCAGTCGCCGCGCTGTCTACGAGACGCTGCGGCACAAGGTGCTGACCCTTGAGCTCCCCCCGGGAGCGGCGCTGTCCGAGAACGAGCTGGCGGCCTCCCTCGGAGTCAGCCGCACGCCCGTCAGGGAGAGTCTGATCCTGCTCTCCCACGAGGGTCTGGTCCAGGTCTTCCCGCAGGTGGGGTCCTTCGTCTCACGCGTCGACCCGGCCAAGGTGGCCGACGCCCAGTTCCTCAGGGAGGCCGTCGAACTGGCCTCCCTGGACGACCTCCCGGCGGAACTCGACCCGCAACTCGTCGACGTCCTGCGCGAGAACCTGGCCGAGCAGCAGCGCCCCGGCCTCGCCCTGGAGGAGTTCTTCGAGCTCGACGAGGCGTTCCACCAGGCCATCCTGCGGCTGAGCGGGCACGGCAGCGCCTGGGCCACCGTGGTCTCGGCCAAGGGCCACCTCGACCGCGCGCGCCGTCTGGGCCTCTACGACACCGCCTCACCGGCCGGCTTCGCCACCCAGCACGTCGAGATCTTCGAAGCGGTGCTCGCCGGGGACGTCTCCCTGGCCCGCACCGCCATGCGCACCCACCTGCGCGCCGTCTTCGACGACGTCGAACGCATCCGGGCCCGCTCGCCCGAACTCTTCGCCACGGACTCGGGCGCGATCCCGGTACGGCGCAACATCGCGGTCTGGGAATGATCTCGCAGCGCACCCCGGAGCTCTTCGAACCGGGCCGGCTGCGCTGCGTCGAAACCGTCCTGCCCGTCCTGTCGGCGGCCGAACGGCTGGCCATGGACGAGCGCTGGGCCGAGGCGGTCCTGGCCAACCCGCACCTCTTCGACGGTCCCACGGTGGCGGGCGCGGGGCTGGACCGGGACGGGCCGGACGGCCTGGTCCTCACCTGGGCGCGGTCGACGTACCGCCGCCGTGTCCTGCGCCGGATCCCGGGCGCGCCCCGGGTCTCCTCCGTCTTCGTCTGTGTCGTCCAGGCGGCGGACGACGGACGGCTGATGGTGGGCCGGATGGCGCCGTGGACTGCCTCTCCCGGCCGGCTCCAGCTTCCCGGCGGCTCCATGGAACCGCCACCGCCCGGAGAACCGCTCGACCTGGCCGCGCTCCGGCGCCACGCCGCCCGCGAGCTGGTCGAGGAGACGGGCCTCGGCGCGCCCTCCGAGGAGCTGACCCTCTGGCTGGTCACCCGTGGCGAGAACGGAAGTATCGGCTTCCACTTCCGTGCCCCGCGCCGCCCCGCCGCGCTGCTGTACGAACGGTTCGCGGCCATGGCGGCGGCGGAGCGTGCCCTGGGCCGGGAGCCGGAGCTGGAGCGGATCGCCCTGATCCGTTCCGAGGCCGGGCCGGCCGGCCTCGACGGGCCCCGGGCGGACTATCTGGGGCCGGTCGTACGCCGCCACCTGCGGGACTGACAGCTCCGGCCGGGCCGCGGCGGCCCGGCCGAAGGTGAAGAACCGGCGAAGGGCCGGGTCAGGGCCGGGTGTCCGCGGCACGCTCCAGCCGTGTGCGCAAAGTGGCGGCGAAGTCCTCGGCGCGGCCCAACTGCTTGCGCAGATCGGCGACGCGCTCGGCGGCGGCCTGCTCGAAGGCGCGGACCCGCTCGACCAGTTCCCGGTGTTCCCCCTCGGGCAGCCCGCCGTCGGCGTCCAGCCGGTCGGTGGCGTCCAGCAGATCGCCCATCTGCTCCAGGGTGAAACCGAGCGGCTTCATCCGGCGGATCACCATCAGACGGGCGACGTCCTTCTCCGTGTAGAGCCGGAACCCGCCCTGGGAGCGGGCGGAGGGGACGACCAGGCCGGTCTCCTCGTAGTGCCGGATCGTGCGCAGGGAGAGCTCGGTCCGCGCGGCGACCTCGCCGATCTGCATGTGCTTGCCGTCCACGCCTGTGCTCCTCCGGGCCCTCGTCCTCCCGGCGGAGCCGCGCCCGCGCGACGCCCGCCGATCTCTACCCTAACGTTAGGGTAGAGTTGCTGACGGCGAGGGCCCTTCAGGGGGCTCCCGCCGCTGCCGTGTCGGGGCCACCACGCCCCTGGCGAAGATCCGATTCTTGCAGGAGAACCGCGTGCGCGAGCCCAGGACGCCCGCCGCCGCCCCCTGCCCGCCGTGAGGCCCCGCCTCCGTAACCGGACTCCGGGCGCGGCGCCGCGCCCTCCGACCGATACCTCCGGCCCGCTCCCCGGGCCGCCCGCGGGGAGCCGACCCGGCTTCTCCGCGTCCTCCCGTAGGCCCCGGCCCGCCGTTGGGCGTGCCCGAGACGACAGGTTCCCTCTCCCGTGTCCTCCGCCTCCGCTCTCTCCCCGGCCGCGCGCCTGCGCGGTCTGAAGCCCGACTGGCTGACCGATCCGAAGGTGTGGCGCACGGAGGTGCTGGCCGGCCTGGTGGTCGCGCTGGCGCTGATACCCGAGGCGATCTCGTTCTCGGTCATCGCCGGGGTCGATCCGGTGCTCGGACTGTTCGCCTCGTTCACGATGGCCGTGGTCATCTCGGTGGTCGGCGGCCGACGGGCGATGATCTCCGCGGCGACCGGGGCCGTGGCCCTGGTGATCGCCCCGCTCAACCGGGAGCACGGGCTCGGTCATCTGATCGCGGCCGTCATCCTCGCCGGGGTCCTCCAGGTGATCCTGGGCGCGCTCGGGGTGGCGAGACTGATGCGGTTCGTCCCGCGCTCGGTCATGGTCGGCTTCGTCAACTCACTCGCCGTCCTGATCTTCATGGCGCAGGTGCCCGAGATGCGGAACGTGCCGTGGGCCGTGTACCCGCTGATCGCCGGGGGCCTCGCCCTCATGGTGTTCTTCCCCAGGGTCACCACCGTGGTCCCGGCTCCGCTCGTCTCGATCGTCGTCCTCACCGTGATCACACTGGCCGCCGGGATCGCCGTACCCACCGTCGGCGACAAGGGCGCCCTGCCCTCCGCGCTGCCGGTGCCGGGCCTCCCCGACGTGCCGTTCACCCTCGACACCCTGGTGACCGTCGCCCCGTACGCCCTCGCCATGGCGCTCGTCGGTCTGATGGAGTCGCTGATGACCGCGAAGCTGGTCGACGACATCACCGACACCCGCTCGAACAAGACCCGTGAGTCCGTCGGTCAGGGCATCGCCAACATCGTCACCGG
The DNA here is from genome assembly GCF_042755665.1 of Streptomyces sp. NPDC059142. NCBI lineage: Bacteria > Bacillati > Actinomycetota > Actinomycetes > Kitasatosporales > Streptomycetaceae > Streptomyces > Streptomyces sp. NPDC059142. Next base: position 39,598 of record NZ_JBHZDA010000007.1, on the reverse strand, counting down.
ATTCTTCGGCGGCATGGGCGGCTGCGCCATGATCGGCCAGACGATGATCAACGTGAAGGTTTCCGGGGCCCGTACCCGGCTGTCGACCTTCCTGGCCGGCGCGTTCCTCATGGTGCTGTGCGTCGTGTTCGGTCCGGTCGTCTCCGACATCCCGATGGCGGCCCTGGTGGCCGTCATGGTCATGGTGTCGTTCGCGACCTTCGACTGGCACTCGATCGCCCCGGGGACGCTGCGGCGGATGCCGGCCGGTGAGATCGCCGTCATGGCTGTCACCGTCGTGTGCGTGGTCGCCACCCACAACCTCGCCGTCGGTGTCGTCGTCGGATCCGTCACCGCCCTGGCCGTCTTCGCCCGGCGGGTCGCCCACCGCACCACGGTCACGGCCGCCACCGGCACCGACGGCGCCGCCGTCTACCGGGTGACCGGGGAGCTGTTCTTCGCCTCCTCCGACGACCTGGCCGGCCGGTTCGACTACGCCGGCGACCCCGACCGGATCGTCATCGACCTCTCCGACGCCCGTGTCTGGGACGCCTCCTCGGTCGCCGTGCTCGACACCGTGGAGAGCAAGTACGCCCAGCGCGGCAAGACCGTCGAGATCACCGGACTCGATCAGGCGGGCACCCGTCTGCACACCAGGCTCAGCGGCGAACTCACCGGTGGGCACTGACCGGCCCCGCACCGTACGACGGCCGCCCCCCAACCCACAGCACCCCGGCGGCCCTCAAGATACCGGATCACTACCCTACCCCAAACGCGCGACTGCCCACACCCCCCCCCGCC
>NZ_JBHZDA010000007.1:34567-38808 GCF_042755665.1 Streptomyces sp. NPDC059142 | reverse complement strand
CCGGTCGGCACCCCCGCCTCGGGGGCTAACCCCGGGGGGGCCAGGCCCCGCCCCCCCCCCGCCCGCCGCCCCCCCCGGACGCCTCGGCGCGGGGGCGCCCGTCATGATCGGGGATCTCTCCGGTACGGCTACGGCGGTACGGCGCTCACCCCCGCGCGCCGCTCATCGCGGATCGCCGGTCGCCACCGCCCGCTCGGTGACCGGCGTTTCGCCGGACGGGGACTCCGGGCGGGCGGGCCGGCGCATGAAGCCGACCCCCAGGGCCGCCAGGACGGACGCCACCGCCAGCGCGTACAGCCCCCCGTGGGTGCTGCCGGTGGTGTCCTTCAGATAGCCGAAGAGCGTGGGGGAGACGAAACCGCCCAGATTGCCCAGCGAGTTGACCACCGCGAGTCCGGCCGCGGCGATCTTCAGATCGAGCCCGGACTGCGCCATCGGCCAGAACAGGGTGGCCGCGCACTTCCCGCCGACCGCGGCCAGGGTGATGGCGACCAGTCCGAACCACGGGGAGCCCAGGGTGGCGAGGAAGGCGCCCGCCGCCGACAGGATCAGCGCGATGGCGAGATACGGCCGGCGGTCCGGGGCGCGGTCGGTGAAGTGGCTCATGGTGTACATGGCGATCACCGCGCAGATCCACGGGATGGCGGAGAGCAGCCCGATCTGGAAGGGCGAGAGCCCGCCGATCTCCGCCACCAGGCTCGGCAGCCAGAAGGTGATCGCGTAACCGGTGAGGGCCATCGCGAAGAAGACCGCGGTCAGCAGGGCGACCTGGGGGTGGATCAGCAGCCGCAGCCGCGAGACCTTGGGCGCCCGGCTGCGGGCCTCCTGGTCGCGCTCGACCGCCGCGCTCAGCGCGTCCTTCTCCTCCTGCGTGAGCCAGCGCGCCTCGGAGATACGGGAGACGAGGAAGAACCCGGCGACGATGCCCACCAGGATGGAGAAGGTCCCTTCGAGCGCGAACATCCAGCGCCAGCCGGCGAAGCCGCCCACGCCGTGCAGCTCCAGCAGCGCGCCGGTGATCGGACCGGTCACGATGTAGGCCGTGGCGGAGCCGCCCAGGAAGATCGCGCTGGCCCGGCCCCGGCTGGAGTCGGGCAGCCACTGGGTGAAGTAGAGCAGCACCCCGGGGAAGAAGCCCGCCTCCGCGACACCCAGGACGAACCGCAGGATGTAGAACGTCGTCACATTGTGGATGAGACACATCGCCAGGATCACCAGACCCCAGGTGATCATGATGCGGGTCAGCCAGACACGGGCGCCGAAGCGCTCCATCAACATGTTGCTCGGTACTTCGAAGAGGGCGTACCCGATGAAGAACAGGCCCGCGCCGAGGCCGTAGGCGGTGGCGCTCACCCCGACGTCGGCCCTCAGTTCGTCCTGGACGAAGCCGACGTTCGTCCGGTCCATCTGGTTGACCAGGAGCATCAGAACCAGAAGGGGCAGCATGCGGCGCAGGAATTTGCCGACCGCACGGCTCTCGGCGTCGGGCTCGCTCGCGGAACTCTTCGCAAGGGGCTGCGGGACCATCATTGTCTCCCACTTCGATAGGCGTGACGGCACGACAGAGGTCTCCGGGACAGGCGCCGTCGACCGCGAGGGCCGGGCTCCGCTCACGGACGTGGGGGGTCGCACCGCGCCCCGAGCGGGGGTGGCATCCGGCTCACTCATATATGTATGTGAACCTCTGTCATGCGTGTGGACACGTTACGTACGCGCCCCCATCCGGTCAATGACTTCTCCGCGGAATCTCGCGAGGTCACCCCCGATGCCCAGTTGGTGGCTGCTGCCCAGGTCGGAAGCGGAAGGAGGCGGCGGGAGCGCTTGACGGCCGTCCCGGGGCGACCTAAGTTCAGCCTCGTAGACATGTACCGGGACCACGGTCATATACCTGAACGGAGTCTTATGCTTGACGGAGTGCTGTTCTTTCCGGTCACGCCCTTCGCATCCGACGGCGCTCTCGACCCACAGGCCCTGGAGACCCATGTACGGGCCGGTGTGACCGCCGGCGCGGGCGGGGTCTTCCCCGCCTGCGGCACCGGGGAGTTCCATGCCCTGTCGCCGCGGGAACACACCGACGTCGTCCGCACCGCGGTCAAGGCCGTGGACGGCGCGGTCCCCGTCTACGCGGGCACCGGCGGCGCCCTGCCGACCGCGATCGCCCTCGCCGAGGCGGCCCGCGAGAACGGCGCCGACGGGCTGCTCCTGCTGCCCCCTTACCTGGTGAGCGGGGACCAGGACGGGCTGGTGCGGTACGTGAGGACCGTCGCCGAGGCCGCCGGGCTCCCCCTCATCGTCTACAACCGGGCCAACGCCCGGTTCAGCCCGAGCGCCGCCGTGGAGGTCGCCGCGCTCGACGGGGTCGTCGGCTTCAAGGACGGCGCGGGCGACATCGAAACCCTGGCCCGTACCGTCGTCGCCATCCGTGAGTCGCTGCGCGACAGCGGCAAGCCCTTCCAGTTCTTCAACGGCCTCCCGACCGCGGAGGCGACCGTCCCCGCCTACCGGGCCATCGGCGTTCCGCTGTACTCCTCCGCCGCCTTCTGCTTCGCCCCCGAGGTCTCCCTCGCCTTCCACCGCGCGGTGACCACCGGCGACCAGGAGCTGGCCGACGCCCTCCTCTCCGGTTTCTTCCACCCCCTGGTCGCCCTGCGTGACAAGGTCCCGGGGTACGCGGTCTCCTTGGTCAAGGCCGGCGTACGCCTGCGCGGCCTGGAGGTCGGATCGGTCCGCGCACCGCTGACCGACCCCACGCGGGAAGACCTCGACACACTCTCCTCACTCGTGGAGCGAGGACTCGAACTGGTAAGGAAAGCCGCCTGATGAGCGCAGAGAAGCTGCGGATCTCCGCCGTCACCATCACCCCCGTCGCCTTCCGCGACCCGCCGCTGCTCAACTCGGTCGGCGTCCACGAGCCGTACGCCCTGCGCGCGATCGTCGAGGTGCGCACCGACGGCGGGCTCACCGGACTCGGTGAGACCTACGCCGACGCCAGGCATCTGGAACGGCTCCAGGCCGTGGCGGAGCGGATCACCGGACTCGACGTCTACGCCACCGAGGAGCTGCACCGGCGCGTGGGCGAGGTCATCTCCAGGGTCGGCGGCGTCGGCGGCTCCGGGCTGACCGGGATGGTCACCACCAGCAGCACCGTCGACCGGGTGTACTCCCCGTTCGAGGTCGCGCTGCTCGACATCCAGGGGCAGGCGTGCGGCCGGCCCGTCTCCGACCTCCTCGGCGGCGCCGTCCGCGCGGCCGTCCCCTTCAGCGCCTACCTCTTCTACAAGTGGGCCGCGCACCCGGGCGCCGAGCCGGACGAGTGGGGCGCCGCGCTGGACCCCGAGGGCATCGTGGCCCAGGCCCGGCGCATGGTCGACGCATACGGGTTCACCGCGATCAAGCTCAAGGGCGGCGTCCTGCCGCCGGAGGAGGAGATCGAGGCCGTACAGGCGCTGCGCGCCGAGTTCCCCGACCACCCGCTGCGGCTCGACCCCAACGCCGCCTGGACGGTGGACACGTCCGTCAAGGTCGGCCAGGCGCTCGACGGCGTGCTGGAGTACCTGGAGGACCCCACGCCGGGCATCGAGGGCATGGCCGCCGTCGCCCGTGAGGTGTCGATGCCGCTGGCGACCAACATGTGCGTCGTCGCCTTCGACGAACTCCACCCCTCGGTGGCGGTGGACGCCGTCCAGGTCATCCTCTCCGACCACCACTACTGGGGCGGACTGCGCCGTTCCAAGCTGCTCTCCGGGATCTGCGACACCTTCGGCATGGGGCTCTCCATGCACTCGAACTCGCATCTGGGCATCAGCCTCGCCGCGATGACCCATCTCGCGGCGGCCACCCCGAACCTCACCTACGCCTGCGACACGCACTGGCCGTGGAAGACCGAGGACGTCGTCGAACCCGGTGTGCTGGCGTTCAAGGACGGCTCGGTCGAGGTGCCCACCGCCCCCGGTCTCGGTGTCACGCTCGACCGCGACGCCCTGGGGGTCCTGCACGAGCAGTACCTGACGAGCGGTCTGCGCAACCGGGACGACACCGGTTACATGCGCACCATCCACCCGACCTACCGGTCCACCATCCCCCGCTGGTAGGGCGGGGAGCGGGGAGAGGGCGGGACGGAGGAAGCGGCCCCGCGGCCCGCGACCCGCCCCCCGGCCGCCCCGCGCCCCCGAGGGGCCCGGGCGGGGGCATATAAAAAAAAACCAAACCCCCCAACGATAAAAAAACTCGGTGTGGGGGGT
>NZ_JBHZDA010000007.1:31011-34557 GCF_042755665.1 Streptomyces sp. NPDC059142 | reverse complement strand
GTGCGGCGGGGGGGGGGGGGGGTGGCGCGGGGGGCGCCGCGGGGGGGGGGGGGGGCGGCGCGCCCCCGGCCCCCCTCGGCGCGCCTTCGGGGACGGGGCGGGCCGGCCATGGCGGGATCGTTGACGCGCCGACCTCCCGAACCTATCTTCTGATCGGCACTCGGAACGATGTTCGGCAAGTCGAACGACGGCTGTCCCCCCATCGGCCCGTGACCGGGCTTCCGGGAGCCGCTTCGTACCGGTGTCGCACGCTCATGGCCGCATCTCACCGTCGCAGAGACGAGGAAACCATGGCACCCCACCTCTCCAGGCGAGGGCTTCTCCGGACCGCGGTGGCCACCGCCGCGGCCTCGGGACTCTCCTGCGCCGCCGCGTCCCCGTCCGCCGCCTCGCCGACCGCCACCGGGGCCCTCCCGCCGCCGCCCTCCTGGACGGTGCGCCCCTTCGATCTCAAGGACGTCGCCCTCGGCCGGGGCGTCTTCGCCACGAAACGCGCGCTCATGCTCGACCACGGCCGGGGGTACGACGTGGACCGGCTGCTCCAGGTCTTCCGCGCCAACGCCGGGCTTCCGACGCGCGGCGCGGTCGCCCCCGGCGGATGGGAAGGGCTCGACGGCGAGGCCAACGGCAACCTGCGCGGCCACTACACCGGCCACTTCCTCACCATGCTCGCCCAGTCCTACGCCGGCACCGGCGACCAGGAGTTCGCCGACAGGATCAGCTGTCTGACCGGCGCCCTCACCGAGGTCAGGTCGGCGCTCCGCAACCCGCCGGCCGTCCTCGCCGTGCCCGGCAGGTTCGGCACCGCCGCCGAGAACGGCCGCGGCTCCCACCAGTACGTCGACCTGCCCGCCACCGTCCTCGGCGGGGCCCGCGCCCTGACCCTGTCCGCCTGGGTGCGGCCCACCCACTCCGCGGCCTGGGCCCGGGTCCTCGACTTCGGCGACGACACCACCCGCTATCTCTACCTCGCCGCCCGCAACGCCGCCGGAGTACCGCGCTTCGCCCTCACGACCACGGGCGCCGGGGGCGAACAGGGCCTCGACGGCAGGGAACCGCTCCCGCTGGACCGGTGGAGCCATCTGGCCGTCACCATCGGCGACGGCACCGGTGTCCTCTACGTCGACGGGACCGCCGTCGCACGCCGCGAGGGGATGACCCTCGACCCGGCGGCGTTCGGCGCGCTGCGCAACCACTGGCTCGGCCGCTCGAACTACCCCGCCGACCCGGTCTTCGCCGGGGCGTTCGACGAGTTCCACCTGTGGGCGCGCACCCTCACCGCCGGCGAGATCGCGGCGCTGCGGGACGACCGGGCCGCCGACACCCCGGCGGGCCGGGGCGACCTGGTCGCGTACACCTTCGACGAGACCACCGGCGGCACCTTCGCCGACAGTTCGGGCCGGGGCCTGGACGCCACCCTGCGCCGTACCTGGGGAGGGCCCAGCCACCCCGGGTTCCTCGCGGCCTACCCGGAGACCCAGTTCATCACGCTGGAGTCCATGACCAGCAGCGACTACAGCGTCGTCTGGGCGCCGTACTACACCGCGCACAAGATCCTCAGGGGGCTGCTCGACGCCCGTCTGCACACCGGCGACGCACGGGCGCTCGACCTCGCCTCGGGCCTGTGCGACTGGATGCACTCCCGGCTGTCCCGCCTGCCCGCGAGCACCCTGCAACGCATGTGGTCCCTCTTCTCCAGCGGCGAGTTCGGCGGCCTGGTCGAGGCCGTCTGCGACCTCCACGCGCTGACCGGGAAGCCCGAACACCTCGCCCTCGCGAAGCTGTTCGACCTCGACTCGCTCATCGACGCCTGCGCCGCGAACCGGGACGTCCTGGACGGCCTCCATGCCAACCAGCACATCCCCGTCTTCACCGGGCTCCTCCGGCTCCACGACGCGACGGGCGAAGCCCGCTACCTCGCCGCCGCGAGGAACTTCTGGGACATGGTCGTCCCCGCCCGGATGTACGGCATCGGCGGCACCAGCACCGGAGAGTTCTGGCGGGCGCGCGGCTCCGTGGCCGGAACGATCAGCGCTACCACCGCCGAGAGCTGCTGTGCGTACAACATGCTCAAGCTCAGCCGCATGCTCTTCTTCCACGACCAGGACCCGAAGTACATGGACTACTACGAACGGGCCCTCTACAACCAGGTCCTCGGCTCCAAGCAGGACACCGCCGACGCCGAGAAGCCACGGGTCACGTACTTCATCGGGCTGACACCCGGCCACGTGCGCGACTACACGCCGAAGGCGGGCACCACCTGCTGCGAGGGCACCGGCATGGAGAGCGCCACCAAGTACCAGGACTCGGTGTACTTCAGGAAGGCCGACGGCAGCGCCCTGTACGTCAATCTGTACAGCGCCTCCACCCTGACCTGGGCCGAGCACGGGATCACCCTCACGCAGACCACCGACTACCCCCGGGAACAGGGCTCCACCCTCACCGTCGGCGGCGGCAGCGCCACCTTCGAGCTGCGCCTGCGCGTGCCCTCCTGGGCCGACGCCGGCTTCCGGGTGACGGTCAACGGGAGCCCGGTGGAGGGCTCGGCGCGGCCCGGTGGCTACTTCGCCGTCGCCCGTACCTGGCGCGCCGGGGACACCGTACGGGTCCAGGTGCCCTTCCGGCTCCGGGCCGAGCCGACCCCCGACGAGCCGGCCCTCCAGTCCCTCTTCCTCGGCCCGGTCAACCTGGTCGCCCGTGACGCCTCGACGAGCCGTCTGCGGTTCGGGCTCCACCGCAACGCCGCACTCTCCGGGGACCTGCTGCCCACCCTCACCCCGGTGCCGGGCAAGCCGCTCCACCACACCCTCGACGGCGTCGAGTTCGCCCCGTTCTTCGAGGGGACCGAGGATCCGACCCACGCCTACTTCCTGCGGGAGGAGCCCCGCATCGCGTTCGGGAACACCGGGTCGGGCGTCGCCAACCCGTCGAGGCCCGACGGCACGACGTTCCTCGACGAGGTGTGGGCCGGGGCCCCGTTCCGCGACAAGGACACGCTCGTCTCACGGGTACGGAGCACCGTGGACATCTGGGTGTCCGCGGGCCTGCTCGGCCGCGGCGACGGCCGGACGGTGGTGCGGACGGCTCAGATCGCCTCGTACACGCCCTGACCCCGCGCGGCGTGGTGGCGCCCGATCGGGAGCATCAGCGGCCGGCCGGAGACGGGGTCCTCGATGATCCGGCTGTCCAGGCCGAAGACGGCGCGTACGTTCTCGCGTGTCAGCACCTCGGCCGGGGCGCCGACCGCGTGGAGCCGGCCGTCCGCGAGGGCGATGAGATGGTCCGCGTACCGGGCGGCGAGATTGAGGTCGTGCAGGACCATGACGATGGTCGTGCCGCGCGCCTGGTTCAGATCGGTGAGCAGGTCGAGGACCTCGATCTGATGGCTCGCGTCGAGGAAGGTGGTGGGCTCGTCGAGCAGCAGCAGATCGGTCTGCTGGGCGAGCGCCATCGCGAGGCACCCCCGCCGGGGGTGGGCCCCCCGCATCCCGTCACCCGCGGGGGGGGGCGGGGGGGCCCGGTGGGGGGGGTGCGCGGCGGGCGGCA
>NZ_JBHZDA010000007.1:12806-31001 GCF_042755665.1 Streptomyces sp. NPDC059142 | reverse complement strand
CGCGATCCACACGCGCTGGCGCTGGCCCCCCGACAGCTCGTCCACCGCGCGGTCGGCGAGCGGCTCCGTGTGCGTCGCTTCCAGGGCGGACGCCACGGCCTCGTCGTCCCGCGCGCTCCAGCGGGAGAAGATGCCCTGGTGCGGATGGCGCCCCCGGCCGACGAGGTCGGCGACGGTGATCCCCTCGGGCGCCACCGGCGACTGGGGCAGCAGCCCGAGCGTACGGGCCAGCTCCTTGGCGGGCAGCCGGTGCACCTCCTTGCCGTCCAGGACGACCCGGCCCGCGCGGGGGGTGAGCAGTCGGGACATCGAACGCAGCAGCGTCGACTTCCCGCAGGCGTTCGCGCCGACGATCACCGTGATCCGGCCGGGGGGCACGGCGAGATCGAGGGACTCGATGACGACGCGGTCGCCGTAGCCCAGGGTGAGGCCCTCGGCCGCGAGGGAGTGGGTCGAGGTCACAGCGACCCTCCTGTCCGGTTGGTACGGATGATCAGATAGACGAGATAGGGCGCCCCCAGCACACCGGTGACGACACCGACCGGATACCGGGAGTCGAACGCGAACTGGCCGCAGAAGTCGGCCACGAGCACCAGGAGCGAGCCGACCAGCCCGGCGGGCACCAGCAGGGAGCCCCCCGCCCCCGTGATCCGGGCCGCGATGGGGCCGGAGAGGAACGCCACGAAGGCGATGGGCCCGGCCGCCGCGGTCGCGAAGGCGATCAGTCCGACGGCCGCCACGATGACGGTGATACGGGTGCGTTCGACGCGTACCCCGAGCGCGGAGGCGGTGTCGTCGCCGAGCTGCATCGCGGACAGGTCGCGCGACCGGGCCAGCAGCACGGGGGTGAGCACGGCCAGCGCGACGGCGGCGGGCACGACCTGGTCCCAGCTCGCCCCGTTCAGACTGCCCGTCAGCCAGCGCATCGCCTCCTGGAGATCCCACTCGGCCGCCTGGGACAGCACGTAGTTGGTCATGCTGTCGAGCATCGCGGAGATCCCGATGCCGATCAGGATGAGCCGGGTGCCGACGACACCGCCCCGGAAGGCCAGCGCGTACACCAGTACGGCCACGGCGAGTCCGGCGGCGATGGCGAGGACCGACACCTGCAACTCGCCGAGGGAGAGGGTCACGATCGCGAACGCCGCGGCGGCGCTCGCACCGGAGCTGATGCCGATGATGTCCGGGCTGGCGAGCGGATTGCGGAGCATCGTCTGGAAGGTGACCCCCGCGAGCCCGAAGCTGAACCCCGCCACCATGGCGAGGACCGCCCGCGGCAGCCGGAGCCGGCCGACCGTGAAGGAGGCCCCCGGCACCTGCTCGCCCAGAACCACCCGGATCACGTCGCGCGGCGGGTAGAACGTCTGCCCGGCCATCAGGGAGACGGCGAACGCGGCGACGACGAGGACGGCCAGCGCGAGGACGACGAGGCGCCGCCGGGACGCGCGGCGGACCCGGCCGCGGGCCGCGGCGCCGACGGACGGTGGCCGGGTCAGGACCTTGGCGCTCACAGGGCACGTACCTTCTGACGACGGACGATGTAGATGAAGAACGGGGCGCCGATCAGCGCCGTCACGATGCCCACGTCGATCTCCGCGGGGCGTGCCACGACCCGCCCGACCACATCGGCGGCCGTGAGCAGCGAGGCGCCCAGCAACGCCGAGAACGGCAGCAGCCAGCGGTGGTCGACGCCGGCCAGCAGGCGGCAGGTGTGCGGGACGACGAGACCGACGAACGCGATCGGCCCGGTGACGGCGGTCGCCGCGCCGCACAGGACGACGGCGCCGAGCGCGGCCAGGGCCCGGGCGACGGCGACGCGTTCACCGAGACCCGCCGCCAGTTCGTCGCCCAGCGCGAGGGAGTTCAGCGCGCGGGCCGACAGCAGGCAGACGGCGAAACCCACCAGGAGGAAGGGCAGGACCTGCCCGATCCGTTCGAAGGACGCCCCGCCGACCCCGCCGATCTGCCAGAGCCGGAAGCTTCCCGCGATGTCGTTGCGCGGCAGGACGACGGCGCTCACCAGCGAGGCGAACGCCGCCGACGTGGCGGCGCCGGCGAGCGCGAGCTTGAGCGGGGTGGCGCCTCCGCGCCCGATCGTCCCGACCGTGTACACGAACAGCGCGGAGAGCGCCGCGCCCACGATCGCGACCCACACGTAGGCGGTCGGCGACGTGAGTCCGAAGAACGCGACGCCCGTCACCACGGCGAGCGAGGCTCCCATGTTGACGCCCAGGATGCCCGGGTCGGCGAGCGGGTTGCGGGTCACGCCCTGCATCACACAGCCGGCCAGCCCGAGCGCCGCGCCGATCACCGCGGCGAGCACCGTACGGGGCAGCCGCTTCGTGGCCGCCGCCTGCTCCAGGGTGTCGTCCGCGCCCCCGAGCGACGCCCACACGTCGGACCAGGGGACGTCGCGGGAGCCGAACGCGAGCGAGGCCACCATGATCGCGGCCAGCACCAGGACGGTGGCGAGGAGCCACAGCGTCCGGGCGCCCGCCGTGCGCCGCGCGGCGGCGGCGACCGGCGGGCGCCGGGTGTCGACCGTCGTCACTTGACCTTGTCCGCGGCCTCGGCGAGGGCAGCGACGTAGTCGTCCAGGACCCACGAGATCGACAGGGGCGTCGGGTTCGCCGCGGTCGCCAGCGGCGTGGACCCGGGCAGCAGATACGCCGAACCGCGCTTCATGGCGGGGATCTTCGCGATCAGGGGGTCCTTGCGGAGCGTCGTCAGCATCTCGCCCTTCTCGTCGCCGTACCCGGTGATGATGTCGACGTCGTCGAACACGTCGATCTGTTCGGCGCTGCGCGTCAGGGCGAACTTGTCCGTGCCCTTGGACGCGTCGGTGATGCTGCCCGGGATCTTCAGGCCGAGGTCCTGGAAGAACTGCGTCCGGGTGTCGTGTGTCGTGTAGAAGCCGATCTCGCTCACGTCGTTGGGGTCGACATGCGTCATGAACATCGCCGACTTCCCCTTGAGCTGCGGGTACTTCGCGACGGTCGTGGCGATGTCCCCCTCAAGGTCCTTGATCAGCTTGTCGCCCTCGGCGGCCAGCCCGATCGCCTTGCTGTTCGTCCGGATGATGTCGCGCCACGGGGTCGCCCAGGGGGCGTCCGGGTACGCCACCACGGGAGCGATGTCGCTCAGCGTCTCGTAGTCCTGCTTGGTCAGCCCCGAGTACGCGGCGAGGATGACGTCCGGCTCGGTGTCGGCCACGGCCTCGAAGTCGATCCCGTCGGTCTCGTCGAAGAGCACCGGGGTCTCGGCCTTCAGCTCCTTGAGGCGCTTGTCGGTCCAGGGCAGCACCCCGTCGCCGTTGTCGTCGCCGAAGTTCGCCTTGGCCATGCCCACCGGTACGACACCGAGCGCCAGGGGCACCTCGTCGTTGGCCCAGTTCACCGTGGCGACGCGCCGGGGCTTCTCGGGGATGGTGGTCTTCCCCAGCGCGTGCTCGACGGTCAGCGGAAACGCGTTCGAACCGCTCTTCTCGGCGGATTTTCCGGAGTCTCCGGTGCTCTCGGAGTCGGCCGGACCGCCGCAGGCGGTGAGACCCACCAGGGCGGCTGCCGCGGTGAGCAGGCGAAGGCGGTATGAAGGCATGGGTCCGTACTCAGCTTTCGGGAGGTCAGGGGCGCGGGCCTGGCACGTCCGGGGCGAAGGACGCCGTCGTGAAAGGGTGCGCCGAACACGCACAAGCCGGTTAGGTAAGGCTTGCCTTTGTACTTTAGAGAGGTTGCCCCTGTGTCGCAATCGACCATTTGTGACACGTGCTGTAGCGATCGGGACATGCGTGGGTCCGGACATCCGCCCGCCCGCGACCGGCTCAGCGCGCCCGGAACGTCCCCGGGGTGAGCCCGGTCGTCCGCCGGAAAGCGGCGCCGAAGGCGCTGGCCGACCGGTAGCCGACCTGCTCGGCGACGGCCTCCACGTCCCAGCCGCGGGTGAGCAGGGCGACCGCGTGCTGCGCGCGCACCGCGGCCACCCAGCGCGCGAAGCTCGTCCCCGTCTCGGTGTGGAACGCGCGGGTGACCGTACGCGGGCTCACACCGAGCACCGACGCCCAGTCGGTCAGCGAACGCGGGTCGCCCGGGTCCTCCCGTACCGCCTCCGCGATCGGGCGCAGCAGGGCGGAGGCGGGCACCTGGACGAGCAGTTCGCGCGGCGAGGGCGCCAGCACGTCGAGCACCAGCACCTCGGTCGCCGCCCGCGAACCCGCGGAGAGCCCCGGGTCGCTGAGCCGTTCCAGCAGCAGCCGCAGCAGCGGGGTGATCTCGACGGCCACCGGCGCGTCGGAGATCGAGGACGTCGTGCGGAAACCGAAGAAACTCGCGCGGAACCACGTACCGGCGACCGCCGAACCGGAGTGCAGCGTGCCCGCGGGCATCCACAGTCCCAGCGTGGGCGTGACCGTCCACACCCGCGAACCGACCACGGCCGACGAGGCGCCGCGCTCGTTCCAGAGCAGTTCGTGGAAGGGGTGCGAGTGCTCGTCCCAGACCGTGTCGCGCGCGACGACCTCGTCGTACCCCATGATCACGAACGGTGTCTCCGTCGCGCCGGGCGCGAGAGCCGGCAGCGACCTGGTCTCCGTGGTCATACGGCGGCCCCGCTCACGCGGGGGCCGAGGGCGCGGGGGACACGTCGCATCCCCCGACCCTAACGGTGCGGACGCGGTGCCGGGTCACGGTGTACGGGGTGACGCCGAGGGCGGCGGGACCGGCCACCCTCGGTGACGGGGCCGCCCCGCTGCGCGCGCGGCCCGGCGGAGGCCCGGCACCAGTGATGCGAGGAGGGCCCGGAGCTGCGAGGCTTGCTGTGAGGGCAACGACGATCACGACCGGCGTCTCGGACGAGCGCGCCCGGCGGAGCGACCCGGCCGCCGGCGGCCCCGCCGTCCACCGGCCGTCCTGTCCAGGAGGTCTCCGATGACCGGAAAACCGGCGACCATCACCCACGGCGAGCCGTGGCGTTCCCCCCGGGAGCGTGCCGCTCTCGGCAAGGCGGCGCGCAGCCGCGTACCCCGGTCCGCCCACGGCGAGTACGAACCGTCCCCGCACCGGACGGACCCCGTGAGCATCGTCGAGGCGCAGTCGGCCGCGCGGGTGCCCGAACTCGTACCGATCCGCTACGGCCGGATGACGGAGTCCCCGTTCCGCTTCTACCGGGGCGCCGCCTCCATCATGGCGGCCGACCTGTCCACGACGCCCGTCTCCGGTCTCAGGGCGCAACTGTGCGGCGACGCCCACCTGTTGAACTTCCGTCTGCTGGCGTCGCCGGAGCGCAACCTCCTCTTCGACATCAACGACTTCGACGAGACGCTGCCCGGCCCGTGGGAGTGGGACCTGAAGAGGCTGGCGACCAGCCTCGTGATCGCGGGGCGCGAGAACGGCTACACGGACGCGGAGCGCGCGGCGATCGTCCGGAGCACCGTCCGCTCGTACCGCGAACAGATGCGCGCCTTCGCCGCGATGTCCAATCTGGCCGTCTGGTACGCGAAGGCCGACGCGGCGCAACTGGAGGCCCTGGCCTCCGGCCGCCTGCGCCAGCGCGGCCGCAAGCAGCTGTCCAGGACGCTGGCCAAGGCGCGCACCCGGGACAGCCTTCAGGCGTTCGAGAAGCTCACACGGGTGATCGACGGCCGCCGGCGCATCGTGCCCGCACCGCCCGTCGTCATGCCCATCGCCGATCTGCTGCCGGAGCTGGAGCGTGCCGAACTGGAGGAGACGATCCGGGACCTCGTCGCCCGGTACGGACAGAGCCTCCAACCGGACCGGCGGCGGCTGCTCCAGCAGTTCACCCTGGTCGACATGGCGCGCAAGGTGGTCGGGGTCGGGAGCGTCGGCACCCGCTGCTGGGTCATCCTGCTGGTGGGCAGGGACAGCGGGGACCCGTTGTTCCTCCAGGCGAAGGAGGCCGACGAGTCGGTCCTCGCGGCGTACGCCGGTGCCAGCGAGTTCGCCACACAGGGCGAGCGGGTCGTCGCCGGCCAGCATCTGATGCAGGCGGCCAGCGACATCTTCCTCGGCTGGGAGCATGTGCACGCGCCCGACGGTCTGGAACGGGACTTCTACATACGCCAGTTGCGGGACTGGAAGGGCATCGCGGAGCCCTCGCTGATGGTGCCGCGGGGCATGGGCGTCTTCGGCGAGCTGTGCGGCGCCACGCTCGCCCGCGCCCACGCCCGTTCCGGTGACCGGATCGCCATCGCCGCCTACCTGGGGCGCGGCGATGTCTTCGACCGGGCCCTCGTCCGCTTCGCCGAGAGCTACGCCGACCAGAACGAGCGCGACCACCGGGCGCTCGTCGACGCCGTCAAGGCCGGGCGGGTCGCGGCCCAGGCCGCGTGATCCCGGCGCGGGGGCCGGTCCGGCGCGAAGATGATCCGGTTGACGCCGGTTCTGTCCTCCGGTGTCCGATGCCGGGCCGCCCCTGAGAGAGGAACAGCCGATGGACGAGCAGGACGAGCAGGACGAGCGCTTCGACGTCGTCGTACTCGGCGCGGGACCCGGCGGCTACGTCGCCGCCGTCCGCGCCGCCCAGCTCGGCAAGCGTGTCGCGGTGGTGGAGGAGAAGTACTGGGGCGGCGTCTGTCTGAACGTGGGCTGCATCCCGACCAAGGCGCTCCTGCGCAACGCCGAACTGGCGCACATCTTCACCCGTGAGGCGAAGACCTTCGGCATCAAGGTCGACGGCGAGGTCTCCTTCGACTACGGGGAGGCGTTCCGCCGGAGCCGACGTGTGGCGGACGGCCGGGTCAAGGGCGTCCACTACCTGATGAAGAAGAACAGGATCACGGAGATCGACGGCCGCGGCACCTTCCTCGATCCGCACACACTCCAGGTGGCCGGCTACGACGGCGAGACCCGCACCATCGGTTTCACGGACTGCGTCATCGCCACCGGGGCCACCCCGAGGCTGCTGCCCGGCACCCGCCGCACCTCGCGCGTGGTCACGTACGAGGAGCAGATCCTCGCCGACGACCTCCCGCGCTCCGTGATCATCGCGGGGGCCGGCGCGATCGGCGTCGAGTTCGCCTACGTCCTGCACAACTACGGCGTGAAGGTCACGGTCGTCGAGTTCCTCGACCGCCTCGCCCCGCTGGAGGACGCCGAGGTCTCCGCGGAACTGGCCCGCCAGTACCGCAGGCTGGGTGTCGACGTGCTGACCTCCACCAGGGTCGAGTCGATCGACGAGTCCGGTGACCAGGTCCGCGTCCTGGTCACCGGCAAGGACGGCGCCCAGCGGTTCCTGGAGGCCGACAAGGTGTTGCAGGCGATCGGGTTCGCCCCGAACGTCACCGGTTTCGGACTGGAGAACACCGGTGTACGGGTGACCGGGCGCGGCGCCGTCGACGTGGACGGCCGCTGCCGCACCTCGGTCCCGCACCTCTACGCCATCGGCGACGTCACCGCGAAGCTGATGCTCGCGCACGCCGCCGAGGCGATGGGCGTGATCGCCGCCGAGACGATCGCGGGCGCGGAGACGATGGAGCTGGACTATGTGATGATCCCGCGCGCCACGTACTGCCGGCCCCAGATCGCCAGCTTCGGCCACACCGAGGCCCAGGCGCGCGAGCTGGGGCATGACGTCAAGGTGGCGAAGTTCCCGTTCACCGCCAACGGCAAGTCGCACGGGCTCGGGGACACCACCGGCTTCGTGAAGCTGATCAGCGACGCCAGGTACGGCGAACTGCTCGGCGGCCATCTCATCGGCCCCGACGTCACCGAACTGCTGCCCGAACTGACCCTGGCCCAGCAGTGGGACCTGACCGTCCACGAGGTCGCCCGCAACGTACACGCCCACCCGACCCTGGGCGAGGCGGTGAAGGAGGCGGTGCACGGTCTGGCCGGTCACATGATCAACATGTGACGGACCCGGCCCGCACCCGGTCCCGGCGGCGTCCCGGCGGCCGACGGGACATGGGCACCGGTGTGCTGCCCGGGGCGGTGGTGAGTCCGTCCTTCGCGGCCTGGGCGGTGAACATGCCCCGGCACAGGCCGTCCTGGAGGACATCCTGGCAACCCGAACGCTCGGCGGCGGGACCGAGTGCTCGGCCTTCGGGAGTCAGTTGCCGGCCAGGCCCCATGCATCGAGCCCGCCGTAGACATGGGCCCTCAGGCAGTGGGGGGCGCTGAAGCCCGAGGCTTCGCCCCTGTAGATGGCGATGAGCGAGTCCTTGCCCCGCCACCAGGTGTCGGCGAGTCCCTGGACTTCGGGTACCGGCTCGAATCCGTCGAGGTCCAGGTCCTCGACGGCGCTGCCTTTGATCTTCGTGACGGTCTCGGCCCAGTAGCCCGCGTGGCTGGCCAGCGCCAGGGCTTCCACCCATCCCTCCGTGCCGGCGTGCAGCGGCGTCCAGTGGTCGGCGTCGATCCCGAACTCACCTCCCGGCCCGATCATGAACCCGTGGGCCATGGAGACGCAACAGCCGCCGGCCGGGAACCGCCATCCGTTCGCGGCCGAGCCCTCGGGGGAATCGGCTTCCAGAACGCGCGGGCCGCCCTCGTACGCGGGGGCCGGGGGCAGGGCGAGACCGCCCCAGCGCTCTTGAAAGGCGACAGCCCGGTCGATCTCGGCATCCGGAATCCCCTGCTTGAGCCATGCCTCCCGAAAGGGCTTGAGGTCGCGGTGTGGAACACGCAGCCCGTGTCCCTCGACGAAGTACCGAGCTCGCCTGCTCAAGCCTTCAGGCGCCTGAGGAATCAGCGGCACTCGGGGTTCTGCCGTCACGGTTGCCGCCTCTCGTACGGAGAGACTGATACGGCCGGGTGCTGCGGTGCCGACGACCGCGGAGCGCTGGACCAGCGGACGGGGTCGTCGCCAGGGCCACCGGTGAGACAGGAACCGTCGCCCAGGGGCACCAGCTCGTAGGGATTGTTCGCCTCGCCGCTGAACTCGCCGCTGGGGGTGCCCGTGCGTACGTCGACCAGGTGGTGACGGAACCACTCCTCCTCGTCCTCACTCTCACCGCCCAGGGTGACGATGGCCGTGTCCTCCGTCAGGTAGCCGCCGCTCCATTCCACGAAGGACTCCTCCGGGTCGTACCCGAAGGCTTCGACGGGGAGGGTGAAGAGCACGTCCCCGTCGGGGTGGTCGTGGAAGGCGACGTCCGCCTGCCCGTGGCCCACGGTCATGAACTGGTGCCCGGACGGAGCCAGGTCGATCAGGCAGCGGTCCTGCCACGGGTACGTCATGAACTCCGGCTCGCTGTCCGCCCCGCCCGTGCCCCGGAGAATGACGGAGCCGTCCTGGCCCTCACCGATGTCCAGGTAGATGCTGCCGTCCACGGGGTGCAGGTGGTGGAAGGCGCCGTGCCCGACCGTCTCCAGTTCCCGGCGGGCCAGAACCACACCGCTGTCGGCGTCGTGCACGGCCCACTGGTCCCCGCTCCCGCGTCCCGCCATCGCGTCCGGCCGGTAGACCCACACCGTCCGGCCGTCCAGGGACAGCGCACAGCCAGGCCGGTGGCCATGGCGTACGTCGGAGTGCGGTTCGAAGTCCGAGGCCCACATGAGGTCGCCGGCGCGCGTGAGGCAGACGACTCCGTTCAGCGTCGTGTACACGACCCGCTCCAGATCCTGCCGGACCACCGACGCTACGACCTCCTCGCCATCCCGCGGCCGGAAGACTGCTGCGGGCTCCAGCGTCCCGTAGACGCCGGCGCCCACGACATAGGCGTGGATCCGCCCGTCGCGGAGACGCGTGATGACCTTCGGTGGCGGCTCAGGAATCATCCGCTGAGGCTAACGCCCAGCTCAGGAACCTCAAGAGCCGGGAAGGTGTGCGGGCCGCTCGTGGCGGGTGCCCGAAGGCCGCCGCGGTCGTGCCGGTGGGGAGCGGTGCGCCGTCCCCGGCTCTTCCACGCCGCCGCTCACTCGGCACCGACGACGACATCGTCCATGCCGCCGTCTTCGCGCCACCGCTTGAGCAGCGCGTGGAAGGCGACCGGCCCTTCGCCGTACGACTGGCTCCGCTCCCTGGGCCTGCCCTCGTTGTTGTAGTAGCCGGGGGTGCACTCGGCCTGGAACGCGTACAGGTCGGGCGCGTGCGCGCGGATCGTGGCCACCCACTCCGCCTCGGCCCGCTCGGTCGGCTCCACGTAGCGCGCGTCGCGCCTGCGGGCCTCCGCGACGACCTCGGCCACATGGACCGCCTGCTCGTCGAGGATGTGCACATAGTTGACGGCGCTGGCGTTCTGGAGCGGGCCGAGCTGGTAGAAGTTCGGGAAACCGTGGCTGTAGAAGCCGTGGAGCGTCCTGGGACCGCTCCGCCAGGACTCGGTCAGGGCCACACCGTCCCTGCCGTACACCGGGAGTCTGCCGGAGAGCGCCCCGGAGACGCCGACCTCGAAACCGGTCGCGAAGATGACGCAGTCGACCTCGTACTCCGTCCCGCCGACCACGACGGAGCGCTCCGTGATCCGCTCGACGCCATGGCTGTCGGCCGTGTCCACGAGGGTCACGTTGGGACGGTTGAACGTCTGGAGATACGTGTCGCTGAACGTGGGCCGCTTGCACATGTAGCGGTACCAGGGCTTGAGCTTCTCGGCCGTCGCCGGGTCCTCGACGACGGCGTCCACCCGGTCCCGGATCTCGTTCATCTTCTGGAAGTCTGCGATCTCGTAGAGGCGTTCACGCTCCTTCGCCGGGACGTCGTCGTAGGCGCTGGTGGGGATGAGCTTCTGCTGGAGCCGGGCGCTGCTGGTCCAGCCGTCGGACACCAGGTCCTCGTCCACCCGGCCGCCGGTGACGAGCGCGAGGAAGTTGTCCCTGCGCCGCCGCTGCCATCCGGGGGTCAGCGATCCGGCCAGCTCCGGATCGGTTCTGTGGTTGTTCCGTACGTCGACGGAGGAGGGCGTGCGCTGGAACACGTACAACTGCTGGGCGGCGGCGCCCAGGTGGGACACGCACTGGATGGCGGTCGCGCCGGTGCCGATGACCGCCACCCGCTTGTCCGCGAGCCGGTGCAGATTCCCGTCCGCGTCACCGCCGGTGTAGGCGTAGTCCCAGCGGCTGGTGTGGAACGTGTGTCCCTTGAAGGTCTCGATCCCGGGGATGCCGGGGAGCTTCGCCTGGCTGAGCGTGCCGCTGGAGATCACCACATGGCGGGCCCGTATCCGGTCCTCGCGGTCCGTGCCGACGATCCACTCCGACGCGGCGTCGTCCCAGCGCAGTTCGGTCACCAGGGTCTGGAAACAGGCGTCGCGGTAGAGGTCGAAGTGGCGCCCGATCGCCCGCGCGTGCTGCCGGATCTCCTCTCCTGGCGCGTACTTCCACTGCGGGAGGTAGCCGATCTCCTCAAGCAGGGGCAGATAGATGTACGACTCGATGTCGCAGTGGATGCCCGGGTACCGGTTCCAGTACCACGTACCGCCGAAGTCCCCGGCCTGCTCGACCACCCGGATCGACTCGACGCCCGCCTGGCGGAGCCGGGCTCCGGCGAGCAGACCGCCGAAGCCGCCGCCGATGACGAGTACGTCGACCCGGTCGGTCAGCGGCGCGCGTTCGACCGTCCCCTCCGTGTAGGGGTCGGCGGCGTAGTAGCCGAACTCACCGTCGGCTGACCGGTACTGGCCGCTGCCCTCGGGGCGGATCCTGCGGTCGCGTTCGGCGCGGTAGCGGGCGCGCAGGGCGTCCGCGTCGAAGCCGGCCTCCGGCCGGTCCTCGGGGGCGGGTTCGGGCGAGGTGCCGGACGGGATGTGGGGGGTGGACATACGATCTGCTTCCTCTCCGGGGAATCGCGGGGACGAGCTGCCGCACCGGGCCGGCGCGGCACGGTCGTTCACGCCTCGACGGCTGCCTTGCGCGGCTCCGGGGCCGAGGCGGCCTTGTCCGTGTCGCCGGTGAGCCCGCGGACGGCCGGGATGACGGCCGCGATCGCGGCGGAGACCAGGGCGACACCGCAGCCGATCAGCAGGGCCGTGCGGAAGCCGCTCTCCGAGGTGAGGGTGTGGCCGCCGGCGCTGATCGTCATCTGCGAGAGGACCAGGCCGATCACGGCAGCGCCGACCGAGGTGCCGAGCGAGCGCATGAGGGTGTTGAAGCTGTTCGCGGCGGCGGTCTCCGAGAGCGGTACGGAGCTCATGATGAGGGCCGGCATGGAGCCGTAGGCGAGGCCCACACCGCTGTTGATCACCATGATCGCCACCATGATCCCCCAGGCGGACCCCATGAGCAGGAGGGAGAGACCGTACCCCGCGGCGATCACCAGGACGCCGCTGACCAGGGTCACCTTCGGGCCGCAGGCGTTGGTCAGCTTGCCGCCGAGCGGGGAGACGACCATCATCACCAGGCCGCCGGGCGCCATCCAGAGGCCGGACGCGAGGATCGACTGACCGAGGCCGTAGCCGGTGGCCTCCGGGAACTGGAGCAGTTGCGGCATCACCAGCATGCTGGCGTACATCGCGCAGCCGACGAAGACCGAGGCGACGTTGGTGAGCAGCACCCGCGGCCGGGCCGTGGTGCGCAGGTCGACCAGCGGGTCGGTCGTACGCACCTCCCACCAGCCCCAGGCGACCAGCAGCACGACGGCGGAAGTGAACAGGCCGAGCGTGGTCCCCGATCCCCAGCCCCAGTCGGCGCCCTTGGAGATGGCGAGCAGCAGACAGACGAGACCGGCGCCGAGGCCGAGCGCGCCGGGAGCGTCGAAACGCTGTCCCCTGGCGGCGGCCGGCACGGCCGGGATCAGGAACCAGATCAGTACGGCGATCGCGGTGGCCAGCACGGCGGCGCCCCAGAAGAGCACCCGCCAGTTCGCGTACTGGGCGACAGCCGCGGCGATCGGCAGACCGAGACCGCCGCCGATCCCCATGGAGGCGCTCACCAGCGCGATGGACGAGCTGAGCTTCTCCGTCGGCACGACGTCGCGCAGCAGGGCGATGCCCAGCGGCACCATGCCCATGCCCATGCCCTGGAGACCGCGCCCGATGATCATCGGGACGACGGAGGAGGAGAGGGCGCACACCACCGAGCCCACGATCAGCGGCACCGAGCACGCGAGAAGCATGCGGCGCTTGCCGAGCAGGTCGCCCAGCCGGCCGACGACCGGCACGCAGACGGCGGCCACGAGCAGGGTGGTGGTGATCACCCAGGTGGCGTTCGACGCCGTGGTGTTCAGGATCCGCGGCAGCTCCGCGATGAGCGGGGTGACCAGCGTCTGCATGATCGCCGCCGTGGTACCGGCGAGCGCGAGTGTGGCGACCACGCCGCCCGAGCGGGATACGGGCTGTGGGGCGTCCATCAGGGGACTCCTCTGACTGTGCAACTGAAGGGGGGTGCGACGGGTGCGCGGGAAACAAGCTTTTGCATCATACATATGATGTGCATCGAGCACATCGTATGCATGATGCATGAAGTGCGGGGCGCGGGAGCACGGCCGTCCACGGGCGGTGCGACAATGACCCGGCAGAAAGGCAGGAGGCGACATACGCATGGTCGGGGCCACGCACGAGATCGAGTACGAGCAGATGCTGCTCAGCCGCCACACGTTCCTGAACCAGAGAGGCGGACGACGCCAGGGCGCCGTACTGGACCGCAGCGCCTACATCCTGCTCAGCCGGATCCGTATGCAGGGGCCGATGTCGATCGGTGAACTCAGCGACGCCTTCGGGCTCGACGCCTCCACCCTGAACCGGCAGACGGCCGCGACCGTACGCACCGGTCTGGTGGAACGCATCCCGGACCCCGACGGCGGCATGGCCCGCAAGTTCCGCATCACACCCGAGGGCGCGCGCGTCCTCGACGAGGAGCGGGAAGGCATCGTCCGCTCCCTGTCCCAGGTCATGGCGGACTGGCCGGAGGAGGACATCGCCGCCTTCGCCGCCTACCTCAAACGCTTCAACACCGACATCGAACGCCTCGCCGGCCGGCCCTGGCCCCGCCCCTAGGGCCGGTGTCCGACGGCCGGAACCGACGGCCGGAACCGACGGCCGGAACCGGCGAGGTCCGGATCACGGGCACTAGACTCGCCCGATGTCCAAGGACCCCTCTCCCGATCTCGTCCTGGCCGACGCGGACCCCGCCTGGGCCCCCCGGGGCGTGGCGCTCACCGACGGCCTGCACGCCCTGCTCGCACCGCTCGCGCTGTACGTCGAACACATCGGCAGTACCGCAGTGCCCGGCATGGCGGCCAAGCCCGTGTTCGACGTACAGATCAGCGTCCGCGACCTCCAGGAGGCGCAGGACGCGTTCGCCGGGCCGCTGGCCGGTCAGGGCTTCGACCTCGCGCCGTACCGCCAGGACCATGTCCCGGCCGGCAGCGACGACGATCCGGCGCGCTGGACGAAGCGGCTGTGGATCCGGCGCGGCCACACCGGACCGGACGTCAACCTCCATGTCCGGGCGGCCGGTTCGCCCAACGAGCGGCTGGCGCTGCTCTTCCGCGACTGGCTGCGGGCGCACCCCGAGGCCGTGCCCGCCTACGCCCGCTTCAAGCGGGTGCTCGCCGGGGCCGTCCCCGACCTCGCCACCTACGCCGACGTCAAGGACCCCGTCGTCGATCTCGTCGTCGCCGTCGCCGAACCCTGGGCGCGCGCCACGGGCTGGCAGCCGTCCGGCGCCATGACGGCGAGGACGGCCTCCCGCCGGGGCTGACCCTTCACGGGGTCAGCGCGCGGAACCGGCCCACGCCACCCACTGCGCCACCGCGTTGGTGGCGTAGCAGCCGGACGGCAGGAACAGGGTGAGCTCGCAGGCGTGACGGCCCGGTGTGTCGGTGTCCTCGCCCGTACGGTCCACCCGCACCCGGGTCTGCACAACCGTCGGGCGCAGGCCCTGGGTGCGGCGGATCTCCCCGCCGTCCCAGCGGTGGCGCTCGTACGGCAGCGCCGTGGCCTCCTGGAGCAGGGCGAGCACATCGTCCCGGTGGGTGGCGAAGACGTAGGGGATGCCCTCGCGGACGGTCTCGTCGAGCGGATGGCGGCCGGTCTTCCGCAGCAGGGCGGCCAGTTGGCCGTTCCAGACGTACGAGGCGTGCGCGCACAGGTAGAAGGCCCGCACCCGCGGGTCGATCCGGTCGAAGAACGCGGCGGGCGGCCCGGTGAAGAGCCGGGCGCGCTCCGCCTCCGCGGACCGTGACTCCCGGACGAGGTCGAGCGCGGTCCCGTGATCCTCCTCCAGGAGGGCGCGGCCGATCCGGTGGGTGGTGCGGGGGCCGCCCGCCACACCGAAGCGCTGGGTGTCGTAGTAGTTGACGAAGAACAGGTCCCCGGCGCGCTCGCCGAGCGCGGTGACGGTCCGTACGAACCCGGCGCTCAGCCCGCGCACGACGATCCGGAAGCCGTTGCCCTCCAGCCGGCCCGCGCGCAGGCCGTGGTGACCGTATCCGTGGAGCGTGAGCCGCATGGTGCGTTCGCCCGAGCCGTGGCGGGAGTTGAACTCGGCTATGCCGTCCGGGGAGAGCCCGCCCCGGCACGCGAGGTGCTGCTCGGTGACGGCGTCCTCGTCCTTGAGCCCCGCCGTCGACAGGTCGGAGGCGGGGACGCCGCAGACCGCGGCGATCCGCTCGACCGCCTCGAACGTGGTGTAACCGCGCTTGCGCAGCCGCAGGTACTGGAACGGGGCGTCCTGCTCGTCCTGTGCGTCCTGGACGGGCAGGACCAGGCTCTCCTGGACCACGAAGTCGGTGTCGTGGGCCTTCAGGATGGGGTGTTCCACGGTCACTCCGTTCCTTTCGTCCTTTCGGGTCTCCCCGGGGCCGGGCGGTGCGGGGCGGATGGTGCGGTGGTGAGGGCCGGCGCCGGTGACGGTGGTACGGGCCGGGGCCCGCCGCCGCGCAGCAGCGAGGAGGCGGTGGCCGCGAGACACAGGCAGAGCAGCACCAGCAGCGCCGTACGGTGGTGTCCGGCGACGGCGACGGCGTCCGCTCCGCCGGGGGCGGCGAGGACCGACGGACGGACACCGCCGCCCGGTCCGCCGGCCGGCACATGACCGGCGACCAGCGCCAGCGCCAGCACCGAACTGATCAGATAACCGGCGTTCTGGAGCATGGACCGTACGCCGTTGGCGATGCCGCGCCGGTGCGCCGGTACCAGCGCCATGAGTTCACCGGTGTTCGGCACCCCGAACAGCCCGGCGCCGACACCGGTCAGGAACAGCCCCGACCCGATGAGGCCGGCCGGCGCCGGAGGCCCGAGCGACAGCGCGAGGACCAGCAGCGCGATCCCCAGCGCGGAGACCGCCGTGCCCGCGCTGGCCAGTACCCGCGCCGGACGGCGGGTGGCCAGCCGCCCCGCCGCGGGGGCGGCGAGCATGGCCCCGACGGCCATCAGCATCACCTGGAAACCGGCGGACAGGGCGTCCAGACGCTCGACCGTCTGGAGGTACAGGGACATCACGAGGACGACCGAGAAGTACGACATCGCCGTCAGGAAGGCGGCCAGCAGCGCCATCGCCCGGCGCCGGTCCCGGAACAGCCACGGATCCACCAGCGGATGCCGCTGCCGCCGCTGGACCAGCGGGAGGACGAGGAGGGCGCAGAGCGACACGGCCGCGCTCAGCAGGACGGGCCCGCTCGTCCACCCCCGGGGGCCGCCCTCGGTCAGCGCCAGCGCCCCGCCCCCCAGGAAGAGCACCGACAGCAGGGCGCCCGGCACGTCGAACCTCTCGGTGGAGCCGGGGCCGGTCCCGCGGTCCGGACGCAGCACGTAGGCGGCCCAGGCGCAGGCCGCCACCCCGGCCGCCCCGCTGGTCCAGAAGATCCCGGACCAGCCCTGGAGTTCGGTCAGCGCCCCGCCGAGCAGGGGGCCGGCGGCCTGGGTGGCCGAGATGAGCGTGGCGTTGACGCCGAGGGCCCGTGGCAGCCGCTCGGGCGGGAAGGCGTCGGCGAGCAGCGCGGTGGTGTTGGCGACGACGGCCGACGCGCCCACCCCCTGGAGGATCCGGCCGACGACCAGCCACCAGGCGTCCGGGGCGAGGGCGCAGCCGACGCTGGCCACGGTGAACAGGGCGACACCCGTCAGATAGAGCCGGCCGCGCCCGAACAGGTCCGCGAGACGGCCCCAGACCAGCAGCAGGACGGTACCGGCCAGCAGATAGCCGAGGATCATCCAACTCGCCTGCGCGGCCGACGCCTCGAAGTGCCGGACGATGCCCGGCAGCGCCACGTCGAGGCCGCTGGTGTTGAGTCCGGTGAGCAGCGCGGTGAGCGAGGTCACGGAGAGCACCAGCCGGCCGTGGCGGGCCGATGCCGGGTCACCGGACGGGGACGCGAGGGCGGTGTGGTGAGGGAGGGTCAACGGAGAGGGCCCCGATCGGTCGCGGGCCCGCCCGTTCGCCCGTAAGCCGGCAGATGTCGGTGTGTCAGGTCGGTGATGGCCCGGGTCCTCCCTGGTCGGCGAGGCCGGGGCGGTGCCCGTCCGTGGTGGGTCGACCCACGTCCGCGCCGGGCCACTGTATGTCCGCGTGCCGCTCCGGTACGTCCCCGACCCGCGCCCCGGCCGGGGGAGCGCCGGAGCCGGTGTCGGCCAGGGGGTCGACGAAATGGACCAGGAGGGTACGCCGGTCCTGGGCGGCGGCCGGGGAGACGGGGGTGACGGAGTGCCAGGAGTCGGCGGACCTGACCAGCAGCACCGAGGAGCCCCGCCGGGGCGCGACCTCGGCCCGTACGTCGTCGGCCGAGGGCGAGCCGAGGATCCGCAGGGTGCCCCGCCACCGCGCCGGCCACTCGGAGTTGAAGTACCAGAGCTGGGTGACCACCTTGTCGGCCCGGTCGGTGTGCGGCGCGATCCAGTAGCCGGGCCCGTAGCGGACCGCGCGCGCCTCGATGAGACAGCGGCCGAGCGGCCGGCCGGTCGCCTCGGCCACCGCCGCGCGGTAGTCGGGCGAGGCCAGCTCGTCGACGAGCCGCCGCCACAGCGGGGACAGCGCGGAGAGGCTGCCGGCGACCGGACGGCCCCGCTCGATCAGCGGCAGGTTGCGGGTGCGGTAGGTCTTCTCCGAGTCGGCGCCGGTCCGTTCGGTGAGCAGGAAGCCCCGCGTCGGGAACTCCTCCTCCAGCCGGAGCGCGGTCTCGCCCGGCGCACCGCACAGGGTGGTGGGCAGCTCCGCCCAGCGGTAGGGGTGCTCCGTCAGCTCGGCCCGCCGCAGCGCGGGCAGATCGAGCACGGCGCCGGGGCCGCCCGCCCCCCCCGGCCGGGGGCGGGGCCGGGGGGGCGGGGCCGGCCGGCAAAGGGGCACACCCCCAGTGGTGGTGGTCCCCCCG
>NZ_JBHZDA010000007.1:0-12796 GCF_042755665.1 Streptomyces sp. NPDC059142 | reverse complement strand
GGGGTGGGGTTGCCCGGCCCGCCGGCCCCGCCGGCGCGGGGCAAGAGCCCGCCGGGGGCGGGGGCCCCCGCCGCGGGCGGGGGCGGCCGGGGCCGTGGTGGACGGGCCGTCAGACATCGTGGAACGCCTCCTTGTCCTGAGGATCCGCCGGGACGTCCGCGTCCGTGGCGCGCGCGGGATCCGCGGAGTGCGCGGGATCCGCGGTCCCGCCGGGCGTGATCCGCGCGCCCAGGGCGCGGAGCTTGGCGGGGAGCCGCGCGTAGCCCCGGGCCAGGTGCTCCACGCCGTACAGCCGGTGCGGGGTGCCGACCGCCAGCGCGGCGAGCAGCAGCGCGGCGGCGGCCCGCAGATCGTTCCCCCGCAGCGGTCCGGACGCCGGGCGCAGCGCACCGGGACGGATCCGCAGCTCCTGCCCGTGCACGGCCAGCAGGGCGCCCATCGAGCGCAGCCCGTCGACATAGCCGAACCTGCCCGACCAGACGGTCTCCACCAGCGTCGACGGCGCCGAGGCGGCCAGCAGGAGCAGCGCGAACAGGGGCTGGGCGTCGCTGTAGACCAGATGGGACGCGGCCACGACCCGGTCCGGTGCCAGCGGACCCACGGCCGGCCGGATCCGCAGCAGATCGCCGTCCCAGCGGAGCGGGACCCCGATCCGCGCCAGATGGCGCAGCTCCGGGGCGAGCCCGTCCCGTACCACCTCCGCGTGGGTCAGCCGCAGGGTCAGCTCCTGGTCGAGCAGCACGCTCGCCGTGATGAAGGTGATCACCTCCAGGAGGTCCGAGGGCAGGGTGAGGGACGCCCCGCCGATCGGCCCGTCCGCGCCCTGCACCTCGATGACGTCCGGGGTCACGTCCACCGCCACCCCGGCCAGCGCCAGGACCCGGGCGAGTTCGCGCGCGTCGGGTTTGGGATAGGGGTGCCGCAGCACGGTGGTGCCCCGGGCGGCGGCCGCGGCCAGCAGCGCGGTCTTGGTGGCGCCCGAGTAGTGCGGGCCGGTGGGCAGTCCGTCGCACGGGTCGGGGGTGGAGAAGTCGGCCAGGTCGATCACGGCGCCCCGCAGACCCCGGGGCGCCGTCGCGGTGAGTCCGCCGCCGTCCGTGGCGCAGGTGGCCCCGAAGCGCTCCAGTACCCCGGCGATGTGCTCCACCGGACGGCCGCCCCGGTGCCCGCCGCCGATCCGGCAGCCGCCGTGCGCCCCGGACTCCACCCGCCCGTGGCGGGCCAGCAGCACGGGCAGCAGATAGGCGCCGCCGTGCACCCGCGCCGACCAGTCGGCGGGCACGCGGTGGCCGGTCAGCGGGGCCGCGTCGATCCGTACCCGCTCCGCCGCCGCGTCGATGTCGACGCGCGCGCCGAGGGCACGCGCCATTCCGGCCAGCGCCTGACGGTCGGTCAGATCCGGTGCGTTGCGCACCTCCCAGGGCTCCTCCGACAGGCAGGCCGCGGCCAGACAGCCCACCATGAGGTGCTTGAACCCGGACATCCGTACCTCGTCGGCGAGGCGCGGTCCGATGTCGATGTCCCAGTACGGCGCCGGGCCGGGCGGCGACGGGGGAGAGGCGTCGCCGGGGGCGCGGTCGCCGCCGGGCAGCGTGGGGGTCAGCCGAGGTTCCACATCTCCACCTGGCAGGTCAGCCGGTACTGCGGGGCATGGGCGGCCACCGGGGCGACCGCGTGCCAGGAGTGGTCCGAGCGGGCGAAGAGGACGGAGCGCCCGCCGCCCGGCACCACGGTGGCGTAGGGGCTGACGGTCAGGTCGGGGCCGGTTCTGACCTCGAACTGCCCGCCGTGGTCGTCCGCCCAGTCGTCGTTGAGGTAGATGACATGGGTGGCGCGCTTGCCCGGCTTGTCGGTGTGCGCGGAGATCCGGTCGCCGCCCTGGAAGACGAAGAGACCGATGTCCAGGACGGTGTCGGAGACGTCGACGCCGATGGTGCGGGCCACCCAGTCGCGGTAGGTGTCCGCCTGGAGGTGTTCGACCAGCCCGTGCCAGGTCCCGCCCATCTCGGCCATGCCGGGCTCGGGTTCCCCGTGACGGATCAGCGGGAGGACCGCCATCCGGTACGTCTTGTCCCCGTCGCCGGTGCGCTCGGCCGGATGCAGCGCCCGCGGCGCGGGCATCTCCTCCCGCAGGCTCCGGGCGGCTGGCGCCGGGATCACGGAGTGGGCCACGGCCCACCGGTACGGTTCGTCGTGCCGTTCCACCGGCGCGTTCAGGTCCAGCAAGAGCTTCGTCCTCTCCGTCAGTGGTGCTGGATGGGCAGGGCCGCAGGCTCACCCGCGGCGGTGGCGGGCTCCTCGGGGGGCTGAGGGGCGCGCGCCCCGTAGGACACCTCGGGGGTGCCCTCGGAGCCGGGCTCGCGGCTGCGCAGGATCTGCACCTCGGTGAACGCGCGCCGCTGGTCGGCCGCGATGTTCCAGACGATCCCGGCGACCTCGCCGGGGTCCATCATGGCGCCGAAGTCCAGGGCGAGCCCGGTGTGGAAGTCGGGTACGGCCAGGCCACCGGGGTTGACCAGGGTGACCCGGTTCTCCGGGTGCGCGGCGAGCAGTTCGGGCACCAGGTTCCGTACGAAGGTGGCCTGCGCGGCCTTCAGTCCGCAGTACAGCGACTCGCGTTCGCGCCGCTTCCACGAGGACGAGGACGCGATGGTGATCAGATGGACGGGGCCCTCGGCCTCCGCCAGCAGCCGCCGCAGGAAGAGCACCGGGCCGGAGAACAGCAGCCTGGTCAACTGCTCGACCTCGTCCTCGGTGGTCTCCACCAGGGCCTTCTTCAGGAACGCCCCGGCGACCCACAGTACGTAACAGGGGCTCGGCAGCTCGACGGAGGCGGTCCGTACGCTCTGCGGATCGCACAGGTCCAGGGCGCGGGGGAGCAGTCCGTCGGGGTCGGGGCCCGGTTCGGCGAGCGGGGCGGCGGAGCGTCCGTACACCACGGTCCGCAGGCCGCGGTCCCGTGCGGCGAGGGCGAGGGCACGGCCCAGACCGTGGGTGCCGCCGATCACCGCCGCGCTCCGGAAGGAGCCGGGCAGCGGCCGTGCCGCCGGGGACGTCGGGCTCATGTGGGCTCCTGTCGCAGGGGAGTTCGGTCGGGTGCGGGTGGTGCGTACCGGGTACGGGGCGGGCGGGGCCCGGGTGGTTCTCCGCCCCGGGGGAGGAGGCAAGGAGCTGGCCGCTGCGGCGGGGGCCGGCCGGGTGTTCCGGTGAGCGGCTTCCGGGTGTCCCACGGCTGACCTTCTCCTCGCCTCCACCGCCGGGCAGAGGAACCGCCGGGGCGGTGCGCTGCTGGGCGAGCGGGCGGAGTCGTGCGGGGTGCTCAGTTCGCGGTGCTCAGTGCGGGGCGCCGGAGCGCGGCCCGGCGGTGAGCGCGGCCGTGAGGGTCGCCAGGTCGGCGGGGTGGGCCCCGGCGTCGACGAGGGCGGCCCGCACACTGCCGTGCCGCTGCCGCAGTTCGGCGAGCCAGGTGGTCATGGTCACGGCCGGCGTGCCGAGGTGGACCAGATAGTCCTCGCGCGTCCAGCCGTGCGCCCGCCACTTGGGCGCGTAATGGTCGACCAGCGGGGCCAGTTCCGGGCCGCTGGCCGCGTAGTCCGCGGCGATCAGCTCGTCGGGCACCCCGGCCAGGGCGAGGAGCGCGGCGACCACCACCGCCGTACGGTCCTTGCCCAGGTGACAGCAGACCAGGAACGGTCCGCCCGCCGCGTCGGCCAGGGCGGCGAACAGCTCGGGGACACCACCGGGGGCGCTCCGCGTCAGAATGGCGTGGTAGTAGCGGACGTAGTGGCCGGGGGACGGCCGGGGCACGTGCACGATGCCGCGCGGGTACCCGGTGAGCGGGGTACGGGCCCACCGCACCCCCTGTCCGAGGAGTGCGGCCGGGGCGCCGGAGCGGTCCGTCTCGTCCTGTGACCGCAGGTCGACCACCGTGCGCAGCTTGTGACGGTGTGTCAGCTCCGCGGCGGTGCCCGCGTCCATGGCGGCGCCCGCGCCCGCCCGCCAGACACGGCCGGGCACCACCCCCGGAGGTGCCACGGCGCGGAGGTTGACCGCGCCGGGGAGGGCCCGGGGCGGGTACGGGGCCGACGGCGGCGGCGTACCCATCAAGCGGACGGCGCGGAGAGCGGGGCCGGGGCGAGCGGGGTGCGGGGGCTGTCCATCAGGGGTGCCTTTCCGTAGGGGGCGCGTCGGAGGCGTCCGGGGTGTCCGGAGGTGTCGGACGCGCCAGGGGTGTCAGGCGGGTCAGAGGTGTCAGTGGCGTCAGAGGCGTCAGGGGTAGAGGAAATCGCGGTTCGCGGAGCGGAAGACGCGCCGGCGGGTGAAGGCGGGACCCGAGGGCGCGGTGACGGGCGTGGTGGTGGGGCGTCTCAGCAGCCGCCCGGCCACCACATGCGCCGCCAGTTTGTGCGCCCATGTCTCGTGACCGTCCTCGGCGGGATGCCGCCCCTTCCACCCGGTGCCGGACGCCCGCAGCACATCGGCCATGGACCCGTCGGGGTCGCCGAACCGGTAGAAGTGCGCGCGGTCCACCATCTCCACACCGGCGCTCCCGGCCAGACCGGCCCGGCCGAGGGTGTCGAAGGAACTCTCGATGGAGTCGAAGAACAGATACGGGACCCGGTGCAGCCGCAGGAACGACTGGAGCGCCAGGATCTGTGTGATCAGCCGGCTCCCGGACTCCCGGTCGTGCCAGGCCACCTCACGGTAGACATCGGTCAGTCTCTGGAGCTCCGCATGCCCGTGCTGCTGATACGGAATGACCTGGCGGAACTCGCCGTCGACATAGAACTCACGGCGCATCGCGCCCGACCAGCCGACGACGACGAGCAGATGGCCTTTCTCCACGGTCTCACGGTTTTCGGCCAGCCAGTCGACGGTGGTGCGCAATATCCGGTCGTTCGAACCGGAAATGACGGCGTCGTTCACCACGCTCTCGGCATCCAGGAAGTCACCCAGCCGGGCCGGCCAGGAATGTTCCTCCCGATAGCTTCGCAACGCGGGATCGGGGTCGAGATCGTCGACCAACTCGGCACCGTACGTCATGGAACAGCCATTGGCGTACACAAGCACGACTTACCTCCGGACAGCACATGGAAGTAACGCGACACAATGCGAGGTGCTGGGTGTGAATGAAAACACTCGATTGTGCGGGGCGGCAACCGCGCCGGACACACTTCGCCGGTACGTCCCGTCGGTTCAGGCCATATGGAAGAAGAAGTGCACCTGTGCCACCGGCTCTTCCTTCCGTCTGACCTCGCAGCTCCCCGCGATGCCACGCGGGCGGGTGGAAAGGAACCGGTCAAGAACGGCCGGAGGGCCGTCGCACCGGTGAATAGGAAGCGCTGCGAAAGGGGTAGAACGCACCACATGCTTCCGGCGGAACCGGGGCACGCCCTGCTGATTCTCCCGCGGGCCGCGTGGCCCCGGCCGGCGCTCCGCGAGCCTGCGGACGCGCGGCGGGACCGCCGCCCGGACACCCTTCGCCCCGCCGAGCGGCACCGGCCCACGAGCCTGCCGCCGCACGGCGGTCCACGCAGTTCCGACCCATCGACGCAAGGGAGCGCACATGACGGACGTGCTGCTGATCTGGCCGCCCCACGTGCCGAGTTACTTCAACGCCGGCCACCACAGTCCGCTGTACATGGTGGCCGGCCATCTGCGCCGCCGGCCGGGCGCGGGACGGGTGGACACCTGCGAGGCCGGCACCCTGAGCATGAACTGGAAGGGCGTCGGCGACCTGCTCTACCAAGGCCGCTACGACGTCGTCGCGGTGATGAACGACTTCGACGCGGTGGACGGACTGGCGCGATTCGCCGAGTACGTCCGGGTGCTTTCCCCGCAGAGCAAGCTGATCACCTTCGGCCGGCTCTCCAGCCTCAACCCCGGCTATTTCCGCCGGTTCGACCTGGACGCCGTCGTGCAGTCCGGGGACTACGAGTGCGGAGTCGCGCACTACGTCAACAGTCTCGCGGAATCCGGTCCCGAAATCGTCCCTGTGGCCGGATTACCCGGCGTCGCTCTACGGCACGGCGAGAACTGGCTCGAACCCGGCGGCCACGGCGACCGGCTCGACCCCGAGGAGTGGTCCCTGCCCGATGTCGACGAAATTCCCTACCAGGACTACGATCGCTTCTACGCCAAGGACGAACACAAATTCTGCGGGATACCCTTCCGGCGCGAACTCGTCGTTCCGGCGGCCCGCGGATGCCCGGTCGGCTGCGAGTTCTGTGAAGTCCCGGAGATCTTCGGACTCCGCGAACGGCGTATGAGCGTGGACGCCGTCATCGATTACATCCGGGACAGTTACGCCCGCCACCCCTTCGAATACGTCGCCTTCTACGCGCCCACCTTCACGCTCGACCGGCGCTGGGTACGGGAACTGTGCGAGCGGTTCATCGAAGGCCCGGTCTCCCCCCAGTGGAAATGCGCGACCACCGTCCACCACCTCGGGGAGGAACTGGTGGCCCTGATGGGCCGGGCCGGCTGCGTCCGGATCTCCGTGGGGCTCGAAACGCTGGAGCCGGAGGGCCAGGGCGGGCTGCCCCGGAACAAACGCATCGAGGAGGAGAGGTTCCGGACGCTGGCCCGCTGGTGCGCCGCCGCCGGCGTCGAGCTGAACGCGTTCGTCATCGTCGGACTGCCCGGCACCTCCGTCGAGGGCACGGCGCGCACCGTCGAGTTCGCCCGCTCGCTCGGCGCCCGGATCCGCCCCACCATGTACACCCCGTTCCACGAGATGACGGGCGACATGACGACCCATCAAGTGGCCCGTTTCAACCGGCAACTGATCAGCGGGGAGCCGGTAGAGCCACCGGCCGGCGCCGACGGTTCCGGGCGGCGGCCCGAGGCCGACGCCCGTTACGCCTTCCTGTTCGGCCGCGAGGACCGGCTCACCAGCGTCCACGAACGCATTCCGCAGCGGGCCCCCCGTTGACCGGCCCGGTGCACGGCGCGCCGGGACCGGCCCGCACCGTGGACCTCGGCGGATTCCGCTTCCCGCTCGGCACGGAGACCCTCGGCCTGACCTGGCGGCCCCGCGAACGCCGCTCCGGCACGCTCAACCTCAAGAGCTGCGAACTCCAGCACCCGTGGAGCGACCGGCTGGTACGGAGCGAACTCGCCGCCCTTCCCCTGGCGGAGACCATCGCCTACCCCTTCCAGGACCGCGCCCTGGACGCGCTCGGTGCCTACCACGGCCTCGACAGCGGTCATGTCCTGCTCACGGCGGGCTCCGACAACGGCATCGGCCTCGTCGTCGACGCCCTCGTCCGCCCGGCCGGCCGGCTCCTCCTCCAGGAACCCGCCTTCGAAGCCTGGCGGCACTACGCCGCGCTCCGTCGCGTCCAGGTGACGGGCGTGCCGGGAGTCACCGGGGCGCCGCCCACCGCCGACCCGGGGCCCCTGCTGGAGGCGTTGCGGAGCACCCCCGGGCCCGCGGTGGCCGCCGTCACCAACCCGGGCAGCCCCAGCGGGCTGCTGCACCCGCCGTCCACCATGCGCCGGTTCGCCGAGACGGCCCGGGACCGCGGCCATCTGCTCGTGATCGACGAGGCGTACGGCGACTTCGTGGACACCTCCCACGCCCCGCTCGTCGCCGAGTTCCCCAACGTCGTCGTCGTGCACTCCTACTCCAAGACGTTCGCCCTGGCCGGACTGCGCGTCGCCGCGCTGCTCGTCCATCCCGACCTCCGCGAACACCTCGGCCGCTTCCGCCCGGAGAACGCCGTCGGCGCCCCCGGCGTCGCCCTGCTGGAACGACTGGCCCAGCGGCGCCCACGCTGGCGGGAGATCTGGCGGGACGTCCGCGCCGTACGGCAGGAGTTCACCGACCGGGTCCTGTCCACCCACCCCGAGTGGCAGGCGCTCCAGCCGGGCGCCAACTTCGTCACGTTCTGGGCACCTGGCCCCGCCACCGCCGACGCGGCCCGCGACCACCTCGCCGCGCACCACGTCCGAATCCGCTCCCTGTCCGACGTCCCGGGGCTGCGCGGCTGCTTCCGGGTCTCCCTGGCGGACCGGCCCGAGATGGAACGGGTCGCCCGGCTGCTGGACGCGGTGGCCGACCGCACCCGCTCCCGCGTCCCGGTCCCGGCCACCCAGGACGAGGCCGTACGGCACGGGGAGCGGCCGGATTGACCCCGCCCCGGCCCCGGCCCGCACGGTTCCCGCGACCCCGACTCCGCGCACCACTGGAGGTGCCGCACCATGGCGCACATCCTCGGCCTGTCCTGCCGCAGCCACGACGCGGCGGTCGCCGCGGTCCGCGACGACGAACTCGTCTTCGCCTCCCACTGCGAGCGGTACAGCAGACGCAAGAACGACGCCGCACTGGACCCGGGGGCGCTGTCGGCGGCCCTCGCCCACCTGGACCGGGTCGACGACGTCGTGTACTACGAACGCCCCCTCCTGAAACGCACCCGGCAGCTCCGCTCCGGACAGTGGGCACTGGCGGCCGACCCGGTCGGCCTGCGCGCGTATCTGCGCCGCTTCCCCCAACTGCGCGGAGCGCGCCTGCACATCGTCGACCACCACCGCTCGCACGCGGCCGGCGGCTACTACACCTCGGGGCTGCCGGAGGCCGCCGTCGTCGTCGTGGACGGCATCGGCGAGTGGAACACGGTGTCGCTCTGGCACGGCAGGGGCGACCGCCTCGACCGGGTCGCCACCGTGAACTACCCGCACAGCATCGGCCTGTTGTACTCCGCCTTCACCCAGCGCGCGGGGTTCAAGCCCAACGAGGAGGAATACATCATGATGGGCCTGGCGGCCTACGGGACGCCGGACCTCGCCGAGGTGATGTGGGAGGACTTCGTCGAACGGGCCGACTGGCCCGACTTCCGCCTCACCCGCTCGGTGCACCGGGGCATCGCCGACTGGCGCCCCGAACAGGACGACCCGGCCACGCTCGCCGCCAGCGCCCAGGAAGTGACCGAACGGCTCCTCGACGGTTTGTTCGCCTGGGCGGCCAGGGAGACCGGCTCCCGCAACCTGGTCTTCTCCGGCGGGGTCGCCCTCAACTGCGCCTACAACGCCCGCCTCGCCCGCTCCGGGCTCTTCGACACCATCTGGATCATGCCGAGCCCGGGGGACGCGGGCAGCTCGGTCGGCTCCGCCCTCGCCCATCTCGGCCGGCACATCCGCTGGCCGGGACCGTACCTCGGCCACGCCATCGACCGGGAACCCGATGTGGAGGACGCCCTCAAACGGCTCATCCGGGGCGAGGTCCTGGCCGTGGCGCACGGCAGGGCCGAGTTCGGACCCCGCGCCCTCGGCAACCGCAGCCTGCTCGCCGACCCGCGCCCGCCCACCGCCAAGCGCCGGGTGAACGAGATCAAACGCCGCGAACCCTTCCGGCCGTTCGCCCCCATCGTCCTGGAGGAACACGCCCACGCCTGCTTCGACCTGCCCGTACCGACCAGCCCGTACATGCAGTTCGTCGCCGACGCCCGGGAACCCGAGGCCCATCTGGCGGTCTGCCATGTCGACGGAACCAGCCGGGTCCAGACCGTCAACGCGCGGCAGAACCCGTTCCTCCACACCCTGTTGCGGCGCTTCCACGAGGAGACCGGCTGCCCGATGCTCCTCAACACCAGCCTCAACATCAAGGGCGAGCCACTGGTGAACACCTCCGAGGACGCCGACCGGTTCGGGAAGCTCCATGGCATCTCCGTCCTGTGACGCGCCGCGCGGACGGCCGGTGCGGCGGATCGTCGTCCTCGGCAGCCCCGGCAGCGGCAAGACCGCCTTCTGCCACCGGCTCGCCGTCACGACCGCCCTGCCGCTCTACCACCTGGACGACCTCTACTGGTCCCCCGGCTGGTCCCGGCCGGGGGAGAGGGAGTGGGACCGCCGGATCCGTGCCCTGTGCGCCCTCCCGCGGTGGATCGCCGACGGCAACTACGCGGGCAGCGCCGAACCGCGCGCCCGCGCCGCCGATCTCGTCGTGCTCCTCGACCGCCATCCGCTGCTGTGCGCGGCGGCGCTCGTACGGCGCAGTCTGCGCCTGCGGCGCTCGGCCCAGGGCACGGAGGCACGGGGGACGCCGCCGCGCGGCGGACCGGGCCGACGCCGCACGGCGCGGGGGACGGCGCGCGGGACGGAGTACGTGCCGCGCCGGCTCCGGGACTCCGGCGACCCACCGGTGCTCAGCCTGACCGCCCTGCTCCGCAAGGCCCTGCTCTTCCGGCGCCGGGACCTGGTCGTCATCCATGACGTCCTGCGGCGCACCGGCGCCCCCGTGCGTCGCTGCCGGACCCGGCGTCAGGCGGCCGCCCTGCTCACCGAACTCGGCGGGCCCGGCCCGTACCCGCCGCCGTGGGAGGAGGACCGTACCGCCGGACATCGGGACGCCGGCCCGGTGGCCGGTCCGCCGCCCGGTGGCCCGCCGCCGCACGAAACGGGCGGGTGGTCCGCGCGGACCACCGTCACCCCCTGCACCTGTCCGGGCTCCGCCACCGCGCCATCCCTCTGGAGGAGTACATGACCACCGCGCCCCCCTCTGCCCCGGGCCGGACCGACGGCCAGGAGCCGCCCCGCTCCCTCGCCGAGATCGCCGACATCGTCACGCCGTTCGCCGTACGGGCGGCGGCCACCCTCCGTCTCGCCGACCACATCGCCGCCGGACACACCCGGCTGCCCGACCTGGCCGAAGCGGCGGGCGCCGACCCGGCGGCCCTCGCCCGGCTGCTGCGCTTCCTCACCTGCCGGGACGTCTTCGCCGAGCCGGAGCCCGGGACGTACGCGCTCACCGAGCTGGCCGGGGAACTCCTCTCCGGCCACCCGGCCAATCTGCGGCAGTGGCTGGACGCCGACGAGGTGGCCGGCAGGCTCGACACCACCTTCCCGTACCTGGTGGACGCGGTGCGCTCAGGAAGCCCCGTCCACGAGAAGGTCCACGGCGCCCCGTTCTGGGCCGACCTGGGCGCGTCGCCCGCCCGCACCGAGTCCTTCGACCGGCTGATGGCCCAGGTCTCCCAGTCCACCCGGGGCATCGGCACCGGGTACGACTGGTCGGGCGTCCGGCATGTCGTCGACGTCGGCGGGGGCACCGGCGCCCTGCTCCGGGAGATCCTCCAGGCCCATCCGCATCTGCGCGGCACGGTGGCCGACCAGGCGGGGTCCGTCGCCGAGGCGCGCCGCCACCTGGCCGCGCACGGTCTCGCCGACCGGGCGGACGCGGCGGTCCACGACATGTTCGACCACCTGCCGACGGGCGCCGACGCGTGTCTCCTCTCCCGGGTCCTGGCCGACTGGGACGACGAGAGCGCCGTACGGATCCTGCGGACCTGCGCCGCCGCCGTCCCCGGCGGTGGCCGCGTACTGATCGCCGAACGGGTGCTCCCGGGCGAGCCGGCGCCCGGCGCCGGGAGGACCGCCGAGGCGCTGGCCGAGACCCGCCGGCTGACCTCGCACGATCTGCGCATGCTGGTCCTGCTGGGCGGCCGGAAGCGTTCGGTGGCGGACTACGCCCGGCTCGCCGCACGGGCCGGGCTCACCCCGGGCGGGTCCGGGCGGCTGCCGGGAGGCGCCACCGTGATGGACTTCCGCTCCGGCGGGACCGCCTCACCCGGACACGATCCGCGGACCCTGTCCGGGTGACGCGCGAGGACGGCCACGCCCCACGCCCGCGCGCCGGGCGCCGGGGCCCGGCCGTCCTCGTCACTCCCGCCACCAGCTCCGCAGCACCCGCTCGGCGGGCTTGCCGTGCGGGGTGTAGGCCAGCCGCCGTTCCGTCTCGCCGCTGTCCGGCCAGTCGTCCCACATCCACCAGCACACCCCGGCCCACCACGGCTCGTCCTCGAACGCCGTCAGCAGGGCCTCGTAGGCAGCCGCCTGCTCCTCGTCCCCGGCGCGCTCGCTCACCGTCCAGGAGTACGGCTCCGCGGCGGTCCCGTGCTGGCTGACATATCCGGCCTCGGTGAACAGGATCTTCCGGTCCTGCCGCGCGGCGAACGCGGCGAGTTCGGCGACGACGGGCCGCCAGCCCTTCGCCAGCCGGGCCGGATCGGTGGTGGCGGAATCCGCCAGCGGCCAGTAGGCGTCGATGCCGATCAGGTCGAGGGAGGTCCAGAAGCGGATGCCGGCGTACTCGTCGTAGTTGGCGGCGTAGGTCAGCGTGCCGTCGTAGGTCCCGCGCACCGCGGCGATCACGGCCCGCCAGCGCCGCCGCTCGCCGGAGGTGCCCGCCAGCTCCGTACCGACCGCGAACTGCTCCACGTCCAACTCGGCGGCCATACGGGCGTAATGGG
Source organism: Streptomyces sp. NPDC059142 (assembly GCF_042755665.1). NCBI lineage: Bacteria > Bacillati > Actinomycetota > Actinomycetes > Kitasatosporales > Streptomycetaceae > Streptomyces > Streptomyces sp. NPDC059142. The sequence goes on along the minus strand of NZ_JBHZDA010000007.1, from coordinate 548 downwards.
TGATGAAGCGTTGGTACGCGGTGAACCAGGCGTCCTTGTCGGCGGGCCGGATGTCCGCCCGGTCCTCGCCGTTCACCAGGTCCACATGCGGCTTGAGCATCACCTTCAGCCCGGCGGCGTGGGCCAGGCCCACGATCCGGCGCACTCCGGCGTCGTCGGCCGTCTCGTCGGTGGGGCGGATCGTGGAACGGCCGGTTCCGTCCTGGTACCAGGTGGGGGTGAACACCACCCACCGGGCCCCGGTGGCGGCGATCTGCCGCAGATAGGCGGGCGCCTCGCGCCGGCTGTAGTCCCCGGTGTCCCAGGCGGGCAGCGTGATGCCGCGTATCCGCTGCCCGGGAGAGCTGTCCCCGCCCGTCGTGCAACCCGTCAGTACGGCGACGGCGGCGGTCGCCGCCGCCACCAGGGTCGCGGTCGTCCGCCTCAGCGCTCTCATCGGAACAGACCTTCCTCGGGCAGGGCCCGGACGGGGCGGGCCCCCGCCGCGCGCCCCCCCGCGGGGGGGGCGGGGCGGCCGGGGGGGGGGCGGGGCGAGCGCGGCAGCGCGC
>NZ_JBHZDA010000006.1:130774-133614 GCF_042755665.1 Streptomyces sp. NPDC059142 | reverse complement strand
CCCTTGGTCCATGTAACCAGTCCCGTCTCCCGCGGGAAATTTTCGGTGCAGGGCCGGCGGGGGGCTCCACGAAGACGCGGCCCCTCCTCATCGAGGTGGGGCCGCTTTCTTCTGTCCGCCCGCGCGTCGACGGCGGGAGACGTGCGTCCCGGCGCCGGGGGCGGGTGCCCCGTACCCGCGATCGGCCCCCAGCGGTCGCCCGGCGGTGGGCGGCGCATCAGGATCGTCCTGAGAGCGACGCGGGCGGCACGGGACGGACTCGATGGATCACGACATGGAGCGAGGTGACGGCGCCGGAAGCGGCGTTCCGCCGGGGGGCCTCGGACGCAGGCGGTTCCTCGGAGTGGCAGTGGCGGGGGCCGCCTCGCTCACCGCGGGGGCGGTGGCCGGGTGCGACTCCACGGCGGAGGTGCGTCCTGGCGCCGCGCCCGGCCGTACGGGGAGCGGGTGGTCGGCCGCCGGTGAGCGGCGCCGGGCCGGGAGCCCCGACTGGCGCATCCGGTCCCCGGGGCCGCCCGGCGCGATCGAGGGCTATGCGGACAGGGTCAGCGTCCTGCCGGAGGAGTCCTTCGGGCTGCATGTCTCGACCACCGCCCCGGGCTTCCGCGTCTCGGCGTACCGGATCGGCTGGTACGGCGGTGCCCAGGCCCGGCTCGTCTGGCGGTCCGGCCGGGTGGCGGGCCGCCGTCAGCGCGCGCCGCGCGTGGAGAACGGCACCCGGACCGTACAGGCCGACTGGGAGCGTAGCGCCACGGTCCGCACCGGCGGCTGGCCGGAGGGGGCGTATCTGCTGCGGCTGGACGCGGAGAACGGTCACCAGCGGTACGTGCCGATGATCGTCCGCTCCGCGAGCGCCTCGGGCGCCACCCTCCTGATGCACGCCGTCGCGACCTGGCAGGCGTACAACTGGTGGGGCGGGTACAGCCTCTACAAGGGCGAGGACGGTGGGTACGGGAGCCGCTCGCTCGCCGTCTCCTTCGACCGGCCGTACGACAGGAACGGTGCCGAGAAGTTCCTGGTGTACGAGCGGGCCGCGGTGGTTCTCGCGGAGCGGCTGCGCATTCCCCTGGCGTACACGACAGGGGTGGACGTGCACCTCGCCCCGTCGGTCCTGCGGGGGGCCACCGCCGTGGTGTCGCTCGGCCATGACGAGTACTGGACTCCCGAACAGCGCCGGTACGTCACCCGGGCGCGCGACGCGGGGACGAATCTCGCCTTCCTGGGCGCCAACAGCTGCTACCGCAGGATCAGGCTGGAGCCGGCGGGGGCCCGGGCCGCCCGTACGGTCGTCTGCTACAAGACCGACTACCGGAACGATCCGTACCTCGCGGACCATCCCTCCATGCCGACCGACGACTTCAGATCGCCGCCCGCCGCCGATCCGGAATCGTCCATGACCGGTGTGCTGTACGAGGGTTACCCGACGGACGCCCCCTATGTCGTCCACAGCGCGGATCACTGGGTCTTCGCGGGGACGGGGGTCGAGAAGGGCGATTCCTTCGACCACCTCGTCGGAGTCGAGTACGACCGTGTCACGCCGGAGGCGCCCACACCGAGGCCGATCGAGATCGTCGCCCACTCGCCGCTGGTCTGCAAGGGGCGGGGAAGTCACTCCGACTCCGCGTACTACACCGTGCCGAGCGGCGCGGGTGTCTTCGCCTCGGGGACGATGCGGTGGGTCGAGGCCCTCATGGCCGGGACGAAGGAGAACGGCCGCAACCACGGCATGGACGCGCGAACCGGAACCTTCGTCACCCGTACGACCGAGAACGTGTTCCGTGCCTTCGCGGCCGGCCCCGTCACGAAGGAGCTGCCGGCGGCGCACGACAACGTGCGGAGCGTCTACGGACACACCGCCGACGGGACCGGCCCGTAGCCGCGGGGGCGCGGGAGCCGGTCCAGGTGGGTACGCGGGCGGACCGGCACGGCCGTTGCGGTGCCGCGGTGGCTCTTCCGGCGCCACGAGGGCAGCAAACTCCACGCCCGGATTTCTCGATGCGACGGAACTGTCCGGAAAGTGCCCCTTGTTGAGGACGATTTCATGATCGCCGAGACGGGCAGGGGAGGTAATGCCGCAGGAAGAACGCGCCTTTGTGGCGGGCCATATGCCGGAGATCCGCAGGGCGGACTGCGAAGAGGTGTGGCCGGGACCGATCGGCTGATATCGACGAGAACAAGCCCGCCTTTGCGATGGCCACCGTGGCGCGACGCGTGGACCGCCGTCCTGGAGACGGGTCGGCGGGGTGCTCGCCTCATGATCCAACGTGCCGGTCCGTGCGGGAAGTTGGTATGCGGTGTGTCACCGCGCGCCGGGCCGGAAAGGTGTTGACGGGTCCCGCTCGGCTGGTTACGGTGTGTCGGCAATGTTTGGTTCTAGACATTGCAAAGATGTTGCAAAGCGCGTTCAATTCAGAGCGGGCGACGGGGGATGGGCAACATTGGGTGCACAGAGACCCTTTCGCTCAGCTTGAAAACGGAGGAAGGGCTGCACTGTGCGACGAGACTCGATGGTGACGCAGGAAAAGACCGAAGGAATTCGACCGGAGTCGTTGGCGACGCAGGAGTTCGCCAACAGCGTTCTCGGCGGGGCTGCTCCGGGATTCCACTCGGATTCCGAGATACCCGCGATGGCCACGCCGGCCACACCGACCGCGGCCCAGTTCGTCATCCAGGGCAGCACGATCTGCCTGGTGTGCTGACGGAGCACTGAACTGCGGGGGGGGAGACAACGCCCAACAGTGGGGGTGCACGGGCCCCAGTATAGCACGCGCGCTACCGCCGGGGCGTGCGCGTCCGTAATCGTTTTTTTTGTTGGGGTTTGGAGGGGGGGGAGACTGGGG
>NZ_JBHZDA010000006.1:103213-130764 GCF_042755665.1 Streptomyces sp. NPDC059142 | reverse complement strand
GTGTGTTTCTGTCCTCCATTTTGTGGGTTTCTTACCCCCCCCCCCATGTCTCCCGTGCCCGTAGCCGCGTTCGAGTCCGAGACGGAAAGATGAAGAGTTTCGTGAGATTGCAGCGGTGGAAGCAGCGCGCGTCGAGCGCAACCGCCGCCCAGAAAGCGGCTGATCGTGTGTTTCTGCCGATCGCGATCGGACAGATACTCGCCTCCGCGGAGACCTTGAGTCTCCAAGGGGAGTTCGACGACGACGGCTACCTCCGAGGCGTGTCGGCCCAGCAGTATCCGCCCGGCAGCCTGCGGCACCGGCTCGGCCGCGTCCTCGACCACCGCCGTACACCCAAGGTGCTCGCCGGCGTGACGCTCGCGGCGGCGACAGGGCTGGCGCTGGCCCGTGGACATCGCAAGGCGCAGATCACGGCGGCCGCGGTGATCGGAGTCTGCAACCGGCTGAGCGAGATCCGTACACCGTACGGCCGGGACGGCGCGGACCAGATGACGGCGGTGATCACGCAGTACCGCACCCTCACGGCGCTGATGGCCGACCCGCGGGTGTCCGACGACCTCTTTCTGCGCGCGGTCAACTTCCAGGCGGGTCTCAGCTACGCCGTCTCGGGCATCTCCAAGGCGTTCGGCAGCAGTTGGGTCCAGGGCGACGCGCTGCCCGAGGTCCTCAGGACGGAGGCGTACGGCCGGGGCCCGGCCGCGGAGATACTGCGCCGGCATCCGCGACTCTGCAGGGCGCTGACCATCGGCACGGTCGCGTGGGAGGCGTCGTTCCCGCTCGTCTACCTGCTGCCGCGCGCCCACGCCTCCCACGCGCTCTCCGCGGTCAAGCTCTTCCACGTCGGTGTGGCGGCGACCATGGAACTGCCGCGGTTCGTCTGGGGGTTCGTCGGCTCCCACGGAGCGGTCGGCCATGTGCTGGACACCCGGGGGCGGCGACGCACCTTCGAGAAGACCGTGCTCGGCATCGCCGGCGGGGTGACCCTCGCGAGCGCGCTGATCGCCCGGGAGAAGCGGACGATCGCCGAACAGCGGCGGCTCGGACCCAAGGGCGTCTCACGGCTCCGGAGCGGAAGCGGCGACATCGAGTACGCCGTCGACCACCCCACGGGAGGGCCGGACCACTCCCGGCCCGTGGTCGTCCTGGAGTGCGGCCTGGGGCAGTCCCTCGACTCGTGGGAGTGGGTCGCGGAACGGCTCTCCCTGGACCACACGGTCGTCCGCTACCACCGGTCCGGATACGGCTTCACGACATCCCGCGCGTCCAGCGGCGACCTCCTCGACGCCGTCCTCGACGAGGTCGGGGCCAAGGGCGAGATCGTGGTCGTCACCCACTCCATCGGCTCGCTGAGCGCCGCCTCCTACGTCCGGGACCCCCGCTTCGCCGACCGTACGCGCCGGCTCGTCATCGTCGACGGCACCGACCCGGAGCTGCTCGCGGCGGACCGCTCCGACCGCAGACGGTTCGGCACGTTCGTCCAGGCGCAGGTCCATACGCTCTTCGCCGCCGTGACCGGCGTCTACCAGTGGGCACCGAACGCGGTGGAGCGCCAGGCGGGATACACCCCCGACACCCAGTACAGCCATGTGCAGTTCGTGTTCTCGCCGAAGAACATCGTCAACTCGGTCCGTGAGTACCGGGCGGTGCGTACCGACGGCGCCCTGGCCGACCTCGGGGCGGTCGCCTCGGTCCTCGTGATCGCGTCCGGCGAGAACGCCGAACAGCAGGCGGCGCTCGCGCAGAAGATCGGAGCAGGCGTCGAGGTCGTCGACGGCTCCGCGCACCGGTCGATCATCGGATACAGGCAGCACGCGGAGAAGGTCGAAGACGCCATCAGAAGGTTCATGGATGCTGAGTGAACGGATACGCGGTGCTGCGGGCGCGTTCGCCGTGGGGGCGCTCGCGGCGCACCTCGTCTCGACGGTCCTCCAGAACACGCCCGACTCCTACAATCAGGACCTCCGGAAATTCACCGGCGGTTGGCCGCTGCCCGGCTGGCGGTTCTTCGCTCCCAATCCGGGGGTGCAGAACGTCCATCTGCTGGTGCGCGAATCCACCTCGTACGGCGCCGCGCCGACGCCCTGGCGCGATGTGACCCCGGAAGTGGACCACGGATGGACACAGGTTCTCTGGAATCCCGAAAGCCGGGGACCGAAAGCGCTGTTCGATGCGATGCAGCAGCTTTCCGTCATGAGCGCGAACCAGGCCGACTTCGGCTGGGTCACCCGGAGCCTGCCGTATCAACTGGTGTTCTCCGCGAGCCGGGCCGCGGCGGCGGACGATTCGGCCGCCCTGCAGTTTCTTCTCATGAATGTCTTTCCCAGCGCGCCACCGGAGCAGAGAATGAAGCCGATCCTCACCTCCGAATGGATCGCACTCGGCCCCGTTCCTGCCGAGGGGGCGACCACCGGATGAACGTGGAGCGATTCGAAGGTGCCGAACTGCATCTGCATGTCACGGGATCCATCAGCGCCGCACTGGTGCCGTGGTGGATTCACTGGCTGCGGGAACTCCATCCCGACCTGGTCGTCCATGTCTCGGTGACGCGGTCCGCCACCCGGTTCGTGACGGTCCGGGCCTTGCGTCATCTGGTCAACGGCCAGGTGTGGACGGATTCCTGGGACGACCCCGGACTGCCGCCCGAGGTCAATTCCGGACAGAGTGGCGCGTCCGAGTGTTTCATCGTTTTCCCCGCGACTCTGGACACCCTCATGCGTCTCGCGCAAGGCCGGGCGGATTCCCCCGCCCTGTTGATGTTCCAGGTGACGGAACGGCCCATCGTGATAGCCGACACGCTCCCCGGATCGAACGAGATCGTGGAGAGCAACATGAGCACCCTCCGGCTCCGGTCGAACATCGGATTCGCGCCCCGGGTGACCGGCGTACGGGCCGGCAGCCGCACGGCTGCCGAAGTGGGGTTCAACCTCCCGGGCGCCCTCGCCGTGGCCAACAAGATGGTGGAGAAAGGTCTTTCCCGTGAGTGACCCCAGTGTGTACGACCCGGCGGCGATCGCGGCCTACGACCGGGTGGCGTCGATGCTGTCCCCGGCCGCCGGGCTGGTGGCGTGGGTCTCCTCGCACCGGCCACTCGACGGGCGGACCGTGCTGGACCTGGGAGCCGGCACCGGGGTCTCGTCGTTCGCGCTGGCCGACGCGGGCGCCCGGGTGACAGCGGTCGACGCCTCACGGCCCTCGCTGGACCTGCTCGAAAGCCGGCGCGGCGAGCGCGGGATCGAGGCGGTGGAAGCCGACTTCCGCGAGCTCCGTATCGATAAGCGGTTCGATGTCATCACCCTTTCGAGGAATACATTCTTCCTCGCCCAGAGCCATGACGAGAAAATCGATCTCCTGCGGGTCGTCGCACGCCATCTGAAGCCCGGAGGCGCGGCCTTCCTGGACTGCACCGACCCCGCCGAATTCCTCCGGGCGGGCGGAGACGCGACCTCCGTGACCTATCCGCTGGGCCGGGAACAGATGGTGACGATCACCCAGACCTCGGATCGCGCCGCCCAGGTCGTCATGAGTATATTCATGGTCCACAGCGCGTCCGCGGTCACCGCGTTCCACGAGACGGCCACCTGGGCGACGCTGCCGGAGATCCGGCTGATGGCGCGGATGGCCGGATTGGACGTGACGGGCGTCAACGGGTCCTACGCGGGTGAGGACTACAGCGCGCGTTCACGGGAAATGCTCGTGGTTCTGGAGGAGAAATGACCGGAGTTCCCGCGATCGCGGCAGAAGGCGCGACGGTCATGATGGGTGACACCACCCTGCTCGCACCCACGACGTTCAGCGTGATGCCGGGCGAGTTCTGGTGTGTCACCGGCGGCAACGGCTCGGGGAAGACCACCCTCCTGCGCGCCTTCCTCGGCGGCCGTAGTCTGACGGCCGGCACCTGTTCGGTGATGGGCGAACCCGCCGACATGGCGAAGCCCCTGCACCGCCGCCGGGTGGCCTCGCTCGTCGAACCCATCCCCTTCGCCCGCGACATGACCCTGCGCGAGCAGGTGACCCTGGTCGCCGCGTCCTGGTACGGCAACGCCCCGGAGACCGCAGAAGGCGCCGAACGGATCATCGAGCGGCTGGGACTCTCCGCGCTGGGGGAGCGGTTCCCCCACCAGGTCTCGTCCGGACAGTTGCAACTCTTCAGCCTCGCACTGACGTTGGTACGGCCCGCCGATGTCGTCCTGCTCGACGAGCCCGAACGGCACCTCGACAGCGACCGCGTCGATCTGGTGGCCGACCTGCTCACCGAACGGACGGAGGACGGCACCTCGTTCCTGGTGGCCACCCACGAACCCGCGCTGGTGGAAGTACGCGACGGACGCGTGGAGTTGGGATGACCACGGACACCCTCGCGCAGACCGTGTCCGACGCCAGGACGCGCGTCCACGCCGTACGGCAGCGGTACGCCCGCCGCGGCGACCGTGCCACGGTACGGGGCCGCGCGTACACCGCCTATCTCGTCGCCCTGTTCGCCGTCTTCTACCTGGTGCCGGTCGTCCACGCCCGGTCCACGTCACCGGCGTTCGTATCCGTCGGGCCCCTCGCCGAGGCGACGCCGCTGATCTGCGCGCTCGCGGTGACGGTGTGCTGGGCGGCCCAGCTCGCCGGCCGGTTCTGGGGGCCGCTGGTCCTCCAGCCCTTCCTGCTGCACGTGTTCATGACCACGGACATCTCCCCGACGGACTACCTCGGCACGATCGCCCGGCGCCGGCTGACGTACACCGGCACGGCCGTCCTGCTCTCCGCGTGCGCGGCGGCCTACCTCGCCACCGACCTGTTCGACCGGCCCGGCACCGCGCTCCCGGGGCTCGCGGTCGTGGCGGGGCTCAGCGCCGTCGGAGCCGTGGCCTGGCTGTGGGGCCAGGTCCGGACGGTGCGCGACAACGCCGTGCTCGCCTGCGCCGCGGGCGCCGTGGCGCTCGCCGTGACCGCGGTGAGCGGGACGGGGCCGGGCGGCGAGGCCGGTCCATGGCTGGTCGCCGTCGTGGCGGCGGCCACCGTCGCGGGCCTCGGCCGGGCGGCCTTCCGGTCGATCCGTACGGTCGAACTGCCCCGGCTCGCCCGCGAGTCGGCCCGCGCCTCCCAGGCGCAGGCATACGCCTGGACGGGAACGCTCCACCACGCGCTCGACCTGTACCGGCCCGAGCCGCGCGGGCTCACCTCGGCGCTGATCCGCCCGGATGGGCGGCTGCGCGGGCATCTCGCCCAGGGCGCGGTCCGGGCGCTGCGCACCCGCGGCCGCGCGAGCGCGGCCGTGACGCTCCTGCTGATCGGCGGCGCCGTACTGACCCACGGGGCGGCCGGTCCGGACAGCGGCCCGGCGTGGCCCTGGTGGGTGGCCGGGGCGATCGGTGTGTATCTGGGATCGGGATGGGTGAGCGAGACATGGCGCGGCCTGCGCGACGAGTTGACCCTCGTTCCGCTCCTCGGCGAGTGGTGGGGCGGGGTGCTCGCCCGCACGCTGGCGTGGCCCGTCGTCGCCGTGACCGCCGGTGTGTCCCTCGGCGGCGGTGTCGCGGTCATGGCGCGGTGGTCGTCGCACAGCGGACGCCTGGGCACCACGGTCCTGCTCGTCGCGGCGACACTGGTGCTGGTGCTCGGTGCCAGGTTCCTGCGGGAGATGAAGCTGCATCTGCCGCTGGAGCTGCTCCTCCCGATCGTCACGCCGCTCGGCGATCTCTCCGGACTGCGCGTCGTGGCCTGGCAGTTCGACGGGATCGTCGCCGTGGTGACCGGCGTCGCCCTGATGAACGCCGTCCCCTCGGCGCTCGGCGCGGCCTCGCTCGCGCTGACCGTCGCCGCCTGCTGTGTCTGGACGGGACTGCGCAGAACAGGATGGGCGCACCGCGAACTGTTCCGCCGCCTCAGCCGGGCGTAGCACCGGGAACACCGGCGGGGACCACCCGCATGCCCAGCCCGCGCACCCGGTAGATACAGGTGTCGTCGCCCCACAGCGACGCGTCCGCCACAGCGTACGGGCCCCGCGCGTCCGTACCGGACTCGACGATGTCCATGTCCACCCGGATCAGCCCGCTCGCCGGGGTGATCTGGCCGCGGTACGTCCAGACCGTCTCGCGGCCGGGCAGCACCGGCTCGAACCGGGGGTGCGGAACGCCGTCGGCGGCGCCGCGTTCGAGCAGATGGAACTGGAGCAACTGGCACATGGCCTCCAGCCCCAACGACCCGGGCTGCACCGGGTCCTGGAAGAAGTGGGCGCGGAAGAACCACTCGCCGGGGACCACGTCCTTCTCGGACCGCAGCCGGCCGAGCCCCGCGCTGCCCCCCTGCGGCCACCAGCCGGTGATGCGGTCGAGCATCAGCAGCATCGGGCCCGGCAGCCGCGGCTCCCCGGCGAAGTACCGGTCGGGCCGCCCGGTCAGATCGACCGTACGCCCGCAGGGCTCCTCCAGCCGGGCCCGCTCCTCGGCCGCCACCGGGAGACCCGGCTGGTGGTCGAAGGACGACGTCGGGAAGTAGCCGAAGACCGTGGAGAGTTCGAACAGCGGCGCGCCGTCCGCCGTGCACGAGACGCGGAAGGACTCGACGATCATGTCCCCGCTGCGGGAGACCCGGGTCAGTACGGCACGGGTGGTGACCGTGCCCGTCGCCGGGGTGACCTCACCGTGGACGGTCCCCGTCCCGTCGAGGTTGCGGAACCGCAGATCCGTGGCGCTCGTCAGCGCGCTGCCCGCGTACGAGGCCAGCCAGCCGCAGGGTTGCAGCGCGATCTCCATGAGGACGGCGAACGGCATCGTCCGGCCGCCGCTCTGCTCGAAGTACCAGGCCCGCGCGGGCACGTCGTACTCCGCGACGACGGCGCTGTCCTCCCGCATACCGCCCTGCGGGCCGTCCACCGAGACGACCCGGCTCATGAAGTGGTACGGCGGGCCCGGCAGCCGCGCGACCCTCCGGGCGCCGTCGAAGGGCTCGTACGCGGCGCCGAACGCCTCGCTCGGTCTGCCCCAGGCGCACGCCAGCAGCGAGGCGTAGCCGAAGGGAAGTCCGTCGGACGCCACCGCCACGGGCTTCGCCTCCCGGTGCCCGGCCAGCCCGCCGAGCAGGGGGAGCGGCACCGGCAGGGCGTCGGTCCGCACGGTGGGCGGGCCCGAGCGCCGCCAGTGCGACAGCGGCCAGTCGGGGACCAGCCGCAGCGCCACATCGCGGCCCAGGAACGCCTTCGCGCCGTCCACCGAGCCCAGCACATCGGCGTACAGCGTGGGCACCGGGCCGGCCGAGACACCGCGTACGAACACCTCGTAGACGACGCGCCGCCCGGACGGGGTGGCCTGGCCCCGGCACATCGTCCGGCACGGGTGACCGGCGACCGGCTCGAAGCGCCAGCCGTCCCGGTCCAGGGTGAAGCCCATGGCCGCCAGGTAGAACGCCATCGCCTGGAGACCGCCCTGGAGCATCAGGGTGCCCGGCATGCAGGGGTCGTTCTTGAAGTGCCCCTCGAAGAACCAGTCGTCCGGCGACAGCGGGGTCTCGGCCCGCAGATAGCCGCGGCCCCACGGCCCTCCCGCGGGATCGAACGCGGTCACCTCGTCGATCAGCCGCAGACGGCCGTCGTCGAGCCCCGGCGGACGGACATGGGCCGCGGTCGCCTCCCAGCCGGGGCCGAAGCAGTCCGCCGGCCGGCCCTGGGCCAGGGCCGCGACACGTTCCGTACCGAAGCGGTCCTGCTCGCACCGGACGGCGGGCGGGTCGAGCGGCAGACCGTCACCGGGCGGATCTCCGGCCGGGTCCCACCGCACCCCGCCCCCGCCGGCCAGCTCCCGCGGGGTGAAGAACCCGGCCTGGCCCTCGCGGACGCTCAGCCGCAACTCGCCGTCCACGTAGCACTCGTAGTGGAAGAAGGCCAGCCGGACACCGTCGTGCTCCGCGTGGCCGTCGATGTAGATCTCGTAGCACAGGGTGTCTCCCGCCTCCGGCGGACTGCCGTGGTACGTCACCTCGCAGCCCAGCAGCCGGTAGGCGCGCTCGCCCCGGTTGAGGAGATCGACGCCCAGCCAGCTGAGCAGGAGCAGGTCCGCCTGGCCCGCCTCGATCAGCAGCCCGGCCGGGATGCGCCCGGTGGAGTCCAGATACCAACTGCCGGGCAGGACATCGGTCTCGGTCCAGATCCTTCCGTCGGTGCGCACCGGGCCCGGCTCGGCGAGCGCCGCCGGGACCGCGTCGATGCCGGTGACCCGGTCCGCGAACAGCATGGGCGGCGCGGGCATCCGGGTCTGCACGGCGTACGCGTCCTGCTCGGCGAACCGGGGGCCGAACAGGACGGAGATCTCCCGCGAAGCGAGGTGTTCGAGCTGGGCGCGGTCGAACTTCGGCCCCGGGCGTACGAGTCGGGCGGGCGCGGGCAGGCCCTCCGGCAGCCGCTCGGGGCCTGCGGGGGCGGGCGCACCGGCGTGCGGGCGCGGCGCCGGAAGGGCGGGCGCCCGCGCGGGGAGAGGCCCGGCGGCCGTCAGCGCGGTAACGGCGAGGGCCGACATGCGCAGGAACCGCTGGTGGGACTCGGTGTGTACGGCCATGATCTCCTGATGCAGCGCGGCGACCCGTCGGCTCTGCCGGACGACCGCGCCACGGATCCCCTCGGTCGCCTCCGCCGGTGGGAGGGGACCCGAGGCGCGGGTCCCGGCCGCCTCCCGGTCCGGCACCGGCGCCAGCTCCGGGGCCCGGGGCAGGGTCACGACCGCGGGTTCCGGGGGCGGCTGCGGCAGACACGGCGTCGCGGGTACGGCGACGGCCACGGTGGGCCCCGGGCGCGGAAGCCCGGTGGCGGCGTCCGCGAGGTGGGTGAAGAGGGCGTCGGCGCGCACCGGTACGCCCGCGACGACGAGTTCGGCCACCGCGAGGCAGAGCTGCCGTAGCCCGGTGTCGCCCGGGGCGTCCAGCGCGACGGCCACATGCTCCCGGTCGCCGAGCACCCGTCTGACCCAGCCGGTGCACAGTCTGCGCGGCCCGTGCTCCACGAAGATCCGGGCGCCGTCGGCCCAGGCCCGCTCGACCGTGGCCGCGAAGTCGATCGTGTTCAGCCCCTGCGCGGTGAGCGCCTCGGCGGCCCGCTCGGCCGTCGCCCGGTACGACCGCCCGGTGGCCCCGCTGTAGAACCGCACCCCGGGGACATCGACGGTGGGACGGTGGTGCACCGTGTGCCACACCGTACGGACCTCGGCCAACTCCGGTGCGTGTGCGGCGAGTTCATAATCCAACTCGATGGCACGGTCGGCGCCGATCCTGGCCACGGCGGCGGCGCACGCACGGGACTCGCCGCCGATGACACAGACCTCGGGCGCGTTCACCGCCATCAGATGGACGGCGGCCTCCTCGGCCAGCTCCGTACGGACCTCCTCCAGGGGCGCGTTGACCAGGTAGGTCGCCCAGCGCGAGCCCTGGACGCCCCGGCGCTCCCAGTGGCGTCGCACCGCCCGCAGCTCACCGGTCAGCTCCGTCGTGAACAGGCCGCTGGCCAGGGTGGCCTCGTACAGTCCGGCGGCGTCCGGCCAGGCGCCCAGCGCGACCAGCGCGGCCGACTCGCCCGAGGAGTACCCGACCGCGGCGTCCGGCCGCAGTCCGAGCACCTCCCGGGTGAACACGGTGTGGAAGACGGCGAGTTCGGCGGCGTCCCAGATCCGGCCGAACACCCCCCGCTCCGTCCCGGATCGCAGCCGTCGCCCGGTCTCCCCGTGCCCGGCCCGGACGGCCTCCCCGAGGGACGGCAGCGCGAGCATCAGCTCCTGGCCCATCCCCGGATACGCGGCCGAGCCGTTGGTGTAGACGAACGCCGTCCGCCCCACGACCGGCCCGTCCCGGTACACCACGTCCGGCGGACGGATCCCGCCCTCCGCCAGCCAGCGGCGGGCGGCCTCCTCGCGGCCCGGCAGCGCGGCGTCGTCGTCGACCACGAGCGCCAGCCGGGCCGGACCGGCGGTGGACCGCGTACCGGACTCCAGCGCCGCCAGCACCTCCCGGCGGCCGGCTCCGGAGTAGACGTACAGACGTGGAGCCGGGCCCCGCAGCCAGGGCCGGGCGTCCCCCGCGCGCAGCCGGACGCTCGCGGCGGGCCCCTCCATCGGTGTCACCACGACCCTGGCGGTGCGCGCGACGGCCGCGGTGTCCGCGGGCCGCCCGGCCCGCGGCACCGCGCGGTGCTGGAGCGCGAGCGCGGCGACCGCGACGGAGACCAGCCCGTACGCGGCATGTGCGCGGCCGAAGGACGCCGCCGGGTCGAACACCGCGTCGGGGCCGTCCCCGATGACCATGTCGGGGACCTCGGCGGGGGCGGTGGAGTCCACCGGTTCCTCGTCGAGCAGGGCGATGACGGTGTCACCGTCCGCGCGAGCGGTCTCCAGGGACTTGAGGACCAGGACGACCGCGGCGTCGCCCGGCGCGCTCTCGTGCCCCAACTCCCGCAGCGCGGCCCGGTGGACCACCTCGTGGGACAGATCGGTGGCACCGACGAGCGCGGCGTCCGCCTCTCCGGCCCGGACGGCGCGGGCCGCGACCTCCAGCGCCACCAGACCGGAAGCCTCCTCCGCCGACACCGCGAAACTCGCTCCCGCCAGGTCGAGTTGGGTGCTGACGCGGTTCGCCACCAGGTTCGGCATGCTGCCCACCACCGCCTCGGCGGTCATGGGCCCCACGAAGGCGTCCCGGGCGAGCGTCGCGGCCGGTTCCGAGCCGTCCGCCCCCGCCCGCTCCAGCCAGTACGGCACCCGCCAGCGCGCCCCCGCCCGCGCCACCTCCGGATCCACCCCCATCCCGACGACCACCATGGTCCGCTCGCGGGGCAGGGACACCGCCCCCGCCGCCTCCCGGGCGGCCTCCAGCACCAGGAGCTGATGGCGTACGGTCCGCTCCAGGGCCAGCGGCGGGAAACACAGCTCCGTCAGTTCCACCGCGATCTCCGCCGCGGCGCCGCGCCGTTCGCCGCCCAGCACCGCCCGCCGGAAGTCCTCGGCGCAGCTCCCGTCGCCGACCCGGGCGCCCAGCGCGACGATCGCCACCGGGCCACGGCCGCCGCCCGGCGCGCCCCGCACCGGGGCAGGGGCGGACGTGGCGGACCCCGGGCGTACCGGAGACGGTACGGCGGATCCCGGGCGTGCCGGAGACCGTGCGGCGGACCCCGGGCGTACCGGAGACCGTACGGCGCTCCCCGGGGCGTCCTCGTCCGGGTGGTCCACGATCAGATGGGCGTTCGTCCCGCCGAACCCGAACGCGCTCACCGCCGCCCTGCGCGGCCCCGGCCACGGCTCCGGCGCGCTCAGCACCCGCAGCGGTGTGCCCGCCAGCGCCTCCAGCGGACGGTCGGCGCCGAGCGTCGCCGGGCGGATCCCCGTACGCAGCGCGCCGACCACCTTCAGCAGCCCCGCCACCCCCGCCGAGGCCAGCAGATGCCCGACGTTCGACTTCGCCGAACCGATCGGCACATCGTCACCGGCGCCGAAGACCCGGGTCATGGCGCGCGCCTCCACCGCGTCCCCGACCGGTGTCCCCGTCGCATGGCACTCGACGAGCGACACGGTCCCGGGCGCGAGGCCCGCCGCGTCGTACGCCAGACGCATGGCCCGGACCTGGCCTTCCTCCGCCGGGCTGATCAGCCCGGCGCCGCGCCCGTCGTTGGAGAGCCCGACACCGCGGATCACCCCGAGCACGGGCAGCCCGGCGGCGCGCGCCGCGGACAGCCGTGTCAGCGCCACGAATCCGGCGCCCTCGCCGTGCACCAGCCCGTCCGCGTCCCGGTGGAAGGGCCGGCTGCGCCCCGTACGACTGGTCGCGGACAGCCCGCAGAACCCCACGTGCAGATAGAGGGGGTCGGTCCTGCTGACCGCTCCGGCCACCATCAGCTCCGCCGTGCCGTCGTGCAGCCGGTCGCACGCCAGCTTGATCGCGTACAGCGAGGAGGCGCAGGCGGCGTCGAGGGACCACGTGCCCGCGCCGAGTCCGAGCGCACGGGCCGCGAGCAGGGCGGGCAGTCCGGACGAGAACCGGTTACGGGCGTCGGGCCGTACCCGGTCCTCTCCCGCCATGAGGGCCTCCCGCAGCGGGGGGCGCTGCGCGGAGAGCCAGACGTGTTCGGCGAAGGCCGCCCCCAGCGGCGTCGGGTAGGACAGATTTCCCAGCACCAGCCCCGCGCGCGGCAACGGTCCCTCGCGCCCCGCCTCCGCGAGGGCCTGACGGACGCCGTACAGGACCCAGTGGAAGAGCGGGTCCAACGACAGGATCCGCTCCGGGGCGATCCGGAACCCGGTCGGGTCGAAGACGGACTCGAACCCCGTGACGTAGCCGCCGATGTCGCCATAGGTACGGTCGAGATGGTCGTCCACCGGGCCCATGGCCCAGCGGCGCGGCAGCCGCCACCGTCCCTCGGGGGCGGCCGTCAGACTGCCGCGGCCCGCCGCGACGTTCTCCCAGAACGTGTCCGGATCGAGCGCGTCGGGCAGCACACACCCCCGGCCGACGACGGCGATCGGTTCGAATTCCATACGGGGGCTCACCTCGGGCCAGGGGACGGGACGGGACGGGGACGGTGACGGTGACGGGCGGTGGGGCGGGCGGGGTGCTCAGGAGGGACGGCTGACGAGTTCCACGCCGAGCAGTTCCAGACGGACCGCCCCGTCGGCGTCGATCAGCGCCGCGTCGCAGCGCGCTCCCGTGCTGTGCGTCTTCCGGCCCCGCACCACACACCGCACGGTGCCGTCCACCGGGCCGCGCCGGTGCACCCTGCACTCCGCGACGGCCATCGGCAGCGTCGCCGCGCCGACGGCGTTCCGCGCCCAGACCAGGGCGAGTTGGAGCGCGCCGTCCACGGCGGCCGGGTCCAGCGGCCCGTGTTCCCCCGCCCAGCCCAGGGCGCGCACCCCCGCGACGCTCGCCTCGGCGCCGTGCTCCGAGACACCGTACGGAGCGCGCACGGCCTGGAACCGGGGTCCGTGGAAGAGGAGTTCACCGTCGTAGAACGCATCGCCGTCCATCGGCTCCAGGCCGTCCGGGCTGCCCCAGCAGGCCGGATCCGGCTCCACGGCCCCGGTGTCCAGCACGGCCCGGAAGTGCGCCACGCCGTCCACGCCCCGCAGCTCCGCCTCCACCCCCGTCGCCGAACCGGCCGCGCCCCGGCTCCCGTGCACGGTGAACCGGTGGCCCACTCCTGCCAGTTCGGGCAGGGCGAACCTCTTGTACACCCGCAGATCGCGCAGGACGAGCGGTCCGGTCTCCGGCCGCCAGGCGGTGGCCGCCCCCGCGAACCAGTTCAGGACCATCGCCACCGGCAGTACGGGAACCCCGGCGATCGCATGGTCGGCCAGGTGCGGCAGTGTGTCCGCCCGGACCAGCAACTGTGCCGGAGGCGGATCACCGGCGGGCGACAGCGCCGCCGGATCGTCCCCGGCCGCCAGGGTGACACGCGCCTCGCCGGCCGTGCCGTCCAGCTCGGCGGTGAAGGCGGCGGCGCCCTGCTCCAGAGGGATGAGCGCAACCCCCGAACGGCCGAAGTGCGTCGCCAGGGCGGGCGTGACCATACCGCCCTGCCACGGACCCCACGCGACGCACCGCACCAGGCAGTCCGGGCGGGCGGCCTGCTCGGCGGAGGCCACCTGGGCCAGGATCTCGTTGGCCGTCGCGTAGTCGCTCTGCCCCGCGTTGCCGTACACGGCGGCGACCGAGGAGAACAGACAGATCACGTCCAGCGGATCGTCCGCCGTCGCGGCCAGCAGCGCGCGCAGACCGTCCACCTTGGTGGACATCACCTGCTCGACCTGTGCGTCGCTCTTGTCGGCGATCCGCTTGTCGGCCAGCACCCCCGCGCCGTGGACGAGGCCGGTGACCGGCCCCCACACCTCGCGCACCTCGCGCAACGCGGCGGCGAGGGCCGCGCCGTCACGGGCGTCGGCCCGGACGTACCGGACAGGAGAGCCCGCCGCCTCCAGCGCCGCCAGCGTCGCCCGTACCTCACGCGCGGCCAGGATCTCCCGGGCCCGCGCCGTGATCCCGGTGGGCGAAGCGTCCGCCGCGCCCGCGGTGGAGCGTCCCGTGACGCCTTCCGCGGCGCGCTCCGCGAGGAGCCGGACGAGCGCCGGTTCGTCGCCGGCTGACGCCAACTCGGCCGGTTCCGGGACGAGTTCCGTCCTGCCGAGCAGCGCGATCCGCGGACGGTGTGTCCGGGCCAGGTCCAACAGCGCGGCGGCGGTCACCCCCCGCGCGCCTCCCGTGGCCACGATCACCGACGCGGAGGTGATCCGCCGCGCGGCGGCGGCCGTCACCGGCGCGGGCACCGCCCGGAGGACGGTGCGCGTACCGTCCGCGCGGAGCCCCGCCTCCACGGCGGGGCCGCCTTCGAGCAGTTCCCGTACGACCGCCTCGGCGACGGCCTCGTCGTCCCGGCCGCCCCGCTCGCAGTCGACGGCCTTGACCGAGGCGTCCGGCCACTCCTTCGCCGCCGTCCTGACCAGACCGGCGGCGCCACCCAGCCACGCGCGGTCGCCCGCGCGGCCGCCGAGCCCGAAGTCGCCCCCGGTGTCCTGCACGGTCACGAACAGCCTGCTGTGCCCGTCCCCGACGGCCGCCACCGAACGTGCCGCCCGGAACACCGACCGGTGGACCTCCCGCGCCCCGTCCGGGGTGCCGCTTCCGGTCAGCGCCCCGAGGTGGACGACTCCCCGCGCGCCCTCGGGCACCTCGTCGACGGCGGTGGCGTCCACGCCGCGCTCCGCCAGCTTCCGTGTGACGAGGGCGGTGAGCCCGCCGCCGTCGGGGCCCTCGCCGGTCACCACGACCGGCCCGTCCAGGAGACCCGCCATGGCCAGACCCGCCGCCGGTGACTCCACGGCCCGGGGCACCAGCCGGGTGAGCGCCGGTGCCGGCGCGGGGGGCGGCGTCGGAGCGGGGCCGGGGCCGGTGCGCGGTTCGGGGACCGGGGGGCCGAGCGCGGCGGGAGCCTCCGGGGCGGTGGTCCCGGTGAGCGCGTCGACGATCTCGCGCAGGGTGCGGAGCCTGCCGAGCCGGCCGACGTCCCCCGTCGCGACATCGCCGACCTGCCGGCGTACGGCGGACAGGATCTCGACCCGCTTGATGGAGTCGACCCCCAGATCCGCCTCCAGCTCCATGTCCATGCCCAGCATCTCCGCGGGGTAGCCGGTGAGCCGGGCCACCACCGAGAGCAGCAGTTCCTCCAGCTCCGACGCCGACAGGGGCGCGTCGTCGGCAGCCGGCGCCCGGTCCTCGCCGGTGGACGGTACGGGTGCGGCCACCGGAATCGCGGCGGCGGCCGGGACCGGGGCCACCGGCGCCGGTACCGCACGCGGGGCCGGGGGCCGGGGGAGCCGCAACGGCACCGGCGACGCCTGGGGAGCCGGAGGGACCTGGCGAGCGGGAGCGACCTGAGGAGCCGGAGGGGCCGGGACTTCGGCCACCCTCCCGGCGCCCTGATCCCCGACGGGCACCCCGAGCATCGCGGACAGGGTGGTCTCGGTCATCCGCAGGAAGGCGATATGGCTGTCCGTCAGCATGCGCTGACAGGCGGCGTGGGCCTCCGCCGTCTGCCGCTGGACGTTCTCGACCGCCGTGTACCAGTCGGCGCCGACGGCGGGCCCGGGGACGGCGTCGTAGGGGGCCGTCACGGCATCGGCGGGCGCCGGTTCGTACGCCGGCGGCTCCGGAACGGGGTGGGGGGTGGAGGCGTACGCGGACACGGGAACCGCCAGGGTCTCGGGAACGGGAACGGGCGTCGACACCGGAGCAGGAGTGGGCGTCGACACCGGATTAGGGCCGGGCGTCGACACCGGAGCAGGACCGGGCGTCGACACCGGAACAGGGCCGGGCGCCGTCGGTGCGGCGGCTCCGGCGCGCGGTGGGTAGAGCTGACCGTGGTTGGCGCCGCTGATCTTCACGGTCATCCGGGGCCCGCCCTCCTTCGACGGCGCCCCGGGCGAGGCGTACGGCGCCCAGAGGGGTCCGAGGTCGAGGGGCACCCCGCGTACGGCGAGTTCGCCGAGCGCGGTGTGCAGGGTGCCGGCCCCGGACCGGCCGGGCCGGTCCAGCGGGATCGCCGCGTGGTCGCGGTCGCCGAGGATCTGCCCGACCAGACCGGACAGCGCGGCGCCCGCGCCCACCTCGACGAAGGTGCGCACGCCCGCCGCGTACATCGCCTCGATCTGGTCCTGGAAGAGCACCGGTGAGGCGAGGTGGCCGGAGATCCGGCGGCGTACCTCGTCGGGCGAGGCCGGGTACGGGGCCGCGTCGGCGGTGCCGTAGACGTCGATCCGGGGCTCCGTGACCGGGACCGTGCGCAGGAACGCGGCCAGCGGTTCCCCGGCCGGGGCGACCAGGGGGCTGTGGAAGGCGGTCGACGTGGTGAGCCTGCGGGTGCCGACCCCCTCGGCCGTGAACAGGTCCTCGGCCCGCGCGACCGCCTCCGTCGTGCCCGAAAGCACCGTCTGGACCGGGGAGTTGAGATTGGCCGGCCAGAGGCCGTCGAGCCGGTCACCGGCCAGCACCTCCGCCACGTGCGCGCGATCCGTCGCCACGGCGAGCATCGCGCCCGCGGTGGTGGCGGCGTCCCGCATCAGCTCACCGCGTCTGCGGGCCACCGCGACCAGCGACCCGGCGTCCAGGGCCCCCGCGCAGTGCAGCGCCACCAGCTCACCGAAGCTGTGGCCCGCCGCGCAGTCGGGCCGCAGCCCCAGGGAGCGCACCACCTCCAGCAGCGCGAGCGCGTGCACCGCGAGCGCGGGCTGCGCCCACTCGGTGGCGGCCAGCACATCCCGCTGGGCCGACCGCTCCTCGTCGGTGAAGGCGGGCGGCGGGAACACCACCCGGTGCAGCGGAGTCCCGTCGAAGGCGGCGCCGCCCCGTTCGTCCCACACGGTCTGGGCGGCCGGTGCCAGCATGGCGAGTTCGGCGCCCATCCCGACGTACTGGGCCCCCTGTCCGGGGAACAGGAAGCCGATACGGCCGGGCGCGGGCGCGCCCGAGGCGTACCGGACACCGGTCGGTGTCGAGAACGCCGTGCCGGGCCGCCGCCGGATCAGGGTGAGGGCCTGCGCGTACTTCTCCCGCAACTCCTCGACGCCGGTCGCGACGACGGCCAGCCGCACCGGGGCGGTGGGCGAGAACGCGCGGTGGCTCTCCCGGGCGAGCGCGGCCAGCGAGCGGTCACCGCCGGTCTCCGGCGCCACCAGGTCGGACGGCGACGCGCCGCTGAACAGGACGAGTTCGCTCGGAGCCGTGCGGTGGCGCGGTGCCACCCGGCCGGGGGCGCCCGAGCCCACGTACTCCTCCAGGGTGACGTGGAAGTTGCTGCCGCCGAAGCCGAAGCTCGACACCGACGCCCGGCGCGGGTGACCGGCGGGCCGTACCCAGGGGCGGGCCTCGGTGTTGACGTAGAACGGGCCGTCCGGGTCGGCCGCCGCCGGGTTCGGCCGGTCGACCTTGATGGTCGGCGGCAGCACCTTGTGGTGCAGGGCCATGACCGCCTTGAGCAGTCCGGCCGCGCCCGCCGCGCACTTGGTGTGGCCGATCTGCGATTTGACCGAGCCGATCGCGCACCACTGCCCGTCCGTACGCCCCGAAGCCCCGAACACCTCGTTCAGCGCGGCGAGTTCGGCGGTGTCCCCGGCCTTGGTGCCGGTCCCGTGCGCCTCGACCAGCTCCACGGTGCCCGGGTCGTACCCCGCCTGCTGGTAGGCGCGTCGCAGGGCCCGCGCCTGCCCGTCGGGGAGCGGCGCGTAGATCGCCGAACTCCGGCCGTCGGACGAGGTGCCGATGCCCCGGACGACCGCGTGGACACGGTCGCCGTCCCGCTCCGCGTCGGAGAGTCGTTTCAGCGCGTACATGATGACCGCTTCGCCGAGCATCGTGCCGTCCGCCGCCTCCGACAGCGGCCGGCAGTCACCGCTGCGGGAGAGCGCGGGGGTCTTGGAGAAGGAGAGGAACATGCCGATCCCGTTACCGGTGTCCACCCCGCCGCTGATCACCAGATCGGCCCGGCCGAGCGCCAGTTCGCCGACCGCGGTGGACAGCGCGGCCAGGGAGCTGGCGCAGGCCGCGTCCGTGGTGTGGTTGGTGCCGTGCAGATCGAACCGGTTGGCGATCCGGCCCGCGACGACATTGCTGAGCAGCCCCGGGAAGGTCGACTCCCGCCACGGTGTGTAGTGCGCCGCGACCCGGTCGCACACGGCGCGCGCCTCGTCCTCGGGCAGTCCGCTCTCCCGTAACGCCTTGAACCACACGGGGCGTTCGGTGCGGCCGTACATGTGGGAGAGCAGTTCCAGGGCGGAGACCCCGAGGACGACGCCCACCCGGTCCCGGTCCATGCCCCGCAGGCCCCCGGCGTCGGTCAGTACCTGGTCGGCCACCATCAGGGCGAGCAGTTGCGAGGTGTCCGTCGCGGACAGGCTGGTGGGCGGCACCCCGTACGCCATCGGATCGAAGTCGATCTCCGGCAGGAACGCGCCCCGGCGGGCATAGGTCTTGTCGGGGGCGGCCGGGTCCGGGTCGTAGTGGTCCTCCACCAGCCAGCGGGAGGCCGGGACCTCGGTCATCAGGTCCCGGCCGCCGGTCACGATCCGCCAGTAGCCGGCCGCGTCCGTCGCACCGGGCACGAGGGCGCCGACACCGACCACGGCGACGGGCACCTGGTGAGGGATGGAGGCGGTCACGGTCTCTCCTCGGTTCGGGTCGGCGGAAGGTGACGGGTCCGGGGCGCCGGGGCCGCTCATGCCAGCGCGCACGGGGTGTGGAGGGACGCGCCGGACGGCAACGGAACGCCGTAGGTACGCAGTTGATGGGCGCGGGTGAGTACCGCGGCGCCTTCGAGCAGATTGAGCGCGATCTGCACCACGGACCGGTTCGCCGGTTCGGCCAGGAAGGTGCCCGCGGCCCACCGGTTGAACGCGCCCATCGCGGGACCGCACCAGATCTGGTAGTCGGCCCGCCGGGACGGTTCGCCGGTGATCGCCCACCGGCTCGAACTGCCCAGGTACCAGCGGAAGACCAGCGCCATACGGTGCTTCGGGTCGGACGCGGCGCGGGTGATCTCGGCGGGATCGCGCCGCTCCCAGAACGCGACGGTACGCCGCCACACCTCGTCGAACGAGGCGCCCAGCACCTCCCGTTCGATCGTCGCGCGCACCGCGGGCGGGATCTCCTCCAGCGAACCGTGTGCCCGGTACGCCGCGTGGAGCCTGCCGGCCCGCCGCGCGAACAGCGTTCCCCGGGAGAGCACTTGCAGCCGTACGCCCAGCTCGAACATGTCGGCGGCCGGCGCCATGGCCACATCGGCGATGTCCGCCTCGCAGAGCATCGCCTTGGCCTCGTCGGACAGCCCCGCCTCGGTGGCGGTCTGGTTCACCGACCCGACGACCACGTAGGAAGCGCCGAGGGCGAAGGCGGCGGCCACCGCGTCCGGGGTGCCCAGCCCGCCGGCCGCGCCGATCCCGACCGCGCGCCGGTAGCCGTACCGACGGCACACGGTGTCGCGCAGCGCGGCGATCCTCGGCAGCAGCACCGACAGGGGGCGGTTGTCGGTGTGCCCTCCGCTGTCGGCCTCGACGGTGATGTCCTCCGCCACCGGTACGAGGGCGGCCAACTCCGCCTCCTGCCGGGTCAGTTCGCCCTCGGTGACGAGCCGGTCCAGCAGGGCGGCCGGGGCGGGCGAGAGGAACCTCTCGGCCACCTCGGGCCGGGAGACCTTGGCGAGCGTCCGGGTACCCCGGACGATCCGGCCGTCCGCGCCCCGGCGCAGCCCCCGGGCCGAGCAGAGCACCACGGCCGGGGTCAGCTCCATGAACGCCGACGCCGAGATCCGGGGCACCTCACGAGCCAGCAGCAGCTTGGCCACGCGGAACTCCAGCTCGGGTTCGGCCGGTGAGTGGATGAGGTTCACACCCCAGTTCGGGCGGGAGCGCAGCTCGTCGGTGAGTCCGTGCACGGCCCGCTCCACCTCGGCGTAGTCCAGGCCACCGGCGCCGAAGAACCCGAGCATCTCGGCGTGTGCCATCGCGGACACCATCCGGGTGGTCGCGATGCCGTTCGCCATCTCGCCCGCGACATAGGGGAACCGGACGCCGTGCGCCTCGCAGAAGGTGCGCCCGCCGAGCCATTCCGGGTACAGCGGCGGCAGCGTACCGAGCACCGTTCCGGTGGGCGCGGGGCCGGTCGCGAGCCCCAGCTCACGGCCGTCGGGACCGCTGACGACATGGACGGGCTCCCGGATGAGCCGGGCGCGGGCGGCGATCCCCTCGGGGGAGAAGTCCGGCGTGGACGCGGCGGAGGCGTCGGGGGCGGCGAGGACGGACACGGAAGGCTCCAGCGGGGGAGAGGCGGGGGCTCACGGGCCGGCCCGGAGCCTTACAGGCCCTGACAGGTCCTGTAAGGGCTCCGGCGGTTCTCGGGAGTCAGGAGTACCGGGCGGAAGGGAGGTCGGTCGCGGGCATGGCCGGTGGCCCGGCGGGGACACGGTCCGGCGCGGCCAGACCGGAGCGGAGATAGCCGAGATCCACCCGGTCGGAGGCCGCCGAGGGCCCGAGCAGGGTCCTGACCCGGGTGTCGTCGAAGCGCCGCCGGTGGCCGAGATAGGCCGTCAGCCCCGGGTAGCACCTCAGCAGGGACTCCAGCGGCGACGGGTCCTCCGGCTCCTCGGCGACCAGCTCGACCGAGACCGGTACCAGCCGTTCCAGCAGGGTCACGACCGTCGCCACGGGCACATCACGGTCGTGGACGACGTGGTACGTGTCCACCCCGCCCGAGGGCGTCCGGCCGGCGAGACGCACCATCACGTCGGCCGCGTGGTCCACCTGTATCAGGTTCAGCCGGCCGTGCGGATGGCCCGGCAGCCGGACGCGGGGGCGCCCGTCACGGTCCTGGCGACCGGCCGCGGGGCCGCGCCGCGCGTCGCGCACGATCCGCTCGACGACCTGGAGCGGATGCGAGGGCAGCTCCGGATGCGGGGGCAGATCCGTGACCAGGATGCTCGGCCGCAGCACCACGACCGGACGGGCGTGCTCCAGTGACCATGCGTGGATCAGCCTCTCCGCCTCGAACTTGGAGTGCTCGTAGGCGTTCTCGAAGCCGTACGCGTCGTCCAGCTCGTCCTCGTACGCCACCCCCTCGCGCCGCCCACCGGCGACGAAGGCGGTGCTCACATGGTGGACGACGGGCCGCCCGCGCCCGGCGGCGGCCAACTCCAGTACGTGCCGGGTTCCTTCGACATTGGTCCGGCGCAACTCGGGTAGTTCCCCCTCCAGGTTGATGCTGCCCGCGCTGTGCCAGATCGCGCCGATCCCGTCGGCGAGATCCTGGAAGACGCGCCCCGAGAGCCCCAGCCGGGGCCGCTCCAGCTCGGTCTCCACCACCCGCAGCCGGCCGGGGAGTCCGGCGGTGAACGCCTCGGAGGCGCCCGTCAGTTCGAAGAACCGGGTGATGCGGTGCAGCGCGTCGCCCGAGCCCGCGTGGACCAGGACCGTCATCGACCGGTGCACGGCGAGCAGACGGCGCAGCAGACGCAGTCCGAGGAATCCTGTGGCGCCGGTGAGGGCGACATGCACGACCATGACTCCAAAGGCTTCGAAAGGGACGAGACCACGACCGCGTACGGTGGCGGGTCGCCGCCGACGCGGAGCTGACAGGGCATTCCGGCGACGCCGGAAGCGGGCGTGCCGGTGCGTGCCCGCCCTGTGTGCAGAGGTCACCCGACAGGCTCGCGGACCCTCCTCACGGGCCCGGTGACCGCTGACGCACCGCACACGGTGTCAGACGCCGGGCGGCGGCGGACCCCCGATCTTCCCGGCTCACCTGAACGGAGTACCCGCACCCCGGCCCGGGGTGTCCCTCGGAGGGGCGTACGGGAGTCCCGTCGCAGGTCAGGGTGGCTGACCGGACTGGCGTACGGAAGCGGCCGCCGCAGTACGGGCAGTCCTGTTCCTGTCCCCCCTTCGGGTGGTTTCGCGGGTGCCGGGCGGGGACGCGGACCCGGTGCGCGCGACGCTGGTCGGCGGCCGGACGGGCACCACACCGATCCTCGTACGGGCCGACGCCGTGGGGGAGTTCGCCCCGGGCCGGGCGACGCCCGGTCCTGGCCCGGCCGCCACCGGCCCGCCCCCGTCCGCCCGCCGGCCCGCACTGGAGTCCTCCGATGCCCGAGTCCGTTCCGTCACCCCCGTCCGTCCCCTCGCCCCGCCACCCCGCCCACGCACTCGACCGCGCGTTCCTCTCCATGGAACGCCGCCACCCCGAGGTCCGCTGGGACGCCGGGGGTGTCGCCTATCTGAACGGCCCGCCCCCGAGCCTGGCGGACCTCCGCGCCTACGTGGGCCACCGGCTGCCCCAACTGCCCCTGCTGACCAGCCGGATCGAGAACGGACCGGGACGCCCCCGGTGGCGGACGGACACCGAGTTCGCCGTCCAGCGGCATGTCCACGAGGTGGTCGCGGACGGTCCGGCGGAGTGGGACACCGCCCTGCACACCGCGCTCAACGCGTCCTTCGCGCCCGGCACCTACTGGGGGGTCTGGCTGCTCCGCGGCCACGCGGCCGACCGGTACGCGGTGTGTTATCGCTTCCACCACGCCTGTCAGGACGGTTCGGCCGCCGCGACGACCTTCCGGGCCATGCTGGGCGAGGGGGAGCCCTCCGCCCGCCCGGTGCCGGGCCGGGGCCGCTGGTCCGCCCTGCCCCGACGGGTGGGCCTGGCGGTCGGTCTCGCCGCGAGGTTCGCGTCCGGCCCCCTCGTCGTCCGGGGCCCCCGTCCGGCCCTCCCCTTCGTCCCCACCGGCGAGAGACGGCTGTGGCGCGGCCGGGTGCCGGCGAGCGCCCTCCGCGAGATCGGCTCGGCCCACGGCGGCTCGGCCCATGACGTCCATCTGGCCGCGCTCGCCGGGGTGTTGGCGACCTGGTCGGAGCGGTCCGGCGTACCGCTCCCACGGGTGACGGCGCTGGTCCCCGTCGACGCGCGGCGCCCCGAGGAGGACCAGAGCTGGGGCAACCGCTGCTTCGCCCTGCCGCTGGAGCTGCCCGTACGGACGGACCCGAGGGCCGCGGAGGCTCCCCGGGACGGCGCCCCGCCCCTGTGGCGACTGGACCGCGTCATGGCCGGCACCCGGAAGCTGCGGGGCGAGAGGTGGCGGCAGGCCATCCAGGACATGGTCCGGTTCATGCCGGGCCGCCCGACCGCCTGGTACCTGCGACGGGTGCTCTCGCCGCGCGTCACCCAGGTCATGGCCACGTCCATGCCCCTCGCCGAAAAGGGCAGCCTGGGGGACACCCCCGTGACGGGAACCGCCCTGCTCCCGCTGCTCGTTCCCGGACACCTCTTCGGGGTGGGCCTGTCCTTCTTCGACACCTGGGCCGAGGTGTCCTTCGTGGCCGACCGCGCCCTGCCCCTCGGCGAGACGCTGCCGGGGCTGTGGGAGCGGGCCGTGGCCGAGCTGGCGCAGACCCCGGCGCCCAAGTGAGCGGCGCCCGGCGCCGTTTCCGCCACCTCACCCGCTCGTTGTGCAGCGGCGGAGCCCTTCCGCCGCCACCCAAAGGACCCGTAAGCCCCGAAGAACCGGCACGGACGGAGCGGCCCGATGGACGTCAGAGAAGTACATCATTCCTACCGTCGGCACACCGTCCTGCGGGGCGTCGACCTCCCCTTGCGGCCCGGGGTCCTCGCCGGGATCGTCGGCGAGAACGGCGCGGGCAAGACGACACTGCTCAAGATCCTCTCCGGTGAACTCCGGCCCGACCGGGGCTCGGTGCACCACCGCGGGAGATTCGGCTACTGCCCGCAGTCCGTGGTCCTGGACGACTCCTTCACCGTCCGCCAGCACCTGGACCTCTTCCGGCACGCCTTCGGCCTCGCGGACCTGCGGCGGGCCGGGGAGGTGATGGAGACCCTGGCGCTCACCCCGTACCTCGACCAGCGCGCGGGCCTGCTCAGCGGGGGCTCGCGGCAGAAGCTGAACCTGACCCTGGCGCTCATGCACGACCCGGACGTCCTGCTGCTGGACGAGCCGTACCAGGGCTTCGACTGGGAGACGTATCTGCGCTTCTGGGAGCTGGCGACGGGGCTGCGCGACGCCGGACGCTCGGTGCTGGTCGTCTCGCACCTGGCGTACGACGTGGACCGGCTGGACGAGCTGTGGCGCCTGGAGGGCGGCCGGCTCACCCGCCAGGACCGGCGTTCCGAGGAGGCGGCATGAGAAGGCACTGGACCCTGTTCACCACGGCTTCCCGCTACGCGCTGATCGGGCACGCCCGCAACCGGTTCGCGATGCTGCTGGTGGTCGTGTACATCCCCGTCTGGATCGTCCTGGCCTACGTGACCATTCCCGACGCGCCGGCGCCCTTCCGGCTGCGCGCCACGGGCGAGGTCCTGTCCCCGCCCGGCAACCACCTCACCCAGATCACCGGAGCGCTCAACGCGGTCACCCTGATCGCCGGGTTCATGATGTTCGCCGCCACCTTCACGGGCGGCGCCTTCGACCGGCGTCTGGCGATGGCGGGGTACCCGCGCTTCCACCTGGTGCTCGCCAAGTTCTCCGCGCTCACCCTGGTCTGCGCCGCCATCGCCGCGTACGCCACGGCCGCCGCCGGCTTCGCCTGGTCCCCCCGGCAGCCCCTCGTGCTCGCCGCCGCGCTGTTCTGCGCGGCCCTGACCTACGGAGCGCTGGGAGTGGTCTTCGGATCGGTGCTCGGCCGCGAGGTGGAGGGGATGTTCGCCATCCTGATGATCAGCATCCTCGACGTCGCCCTCCAGAACCCGCTCTCCAGCTCGGGATCGGACAGCGCCGTCGTCCGCTTCCTGCCCTCGTACGGGGCCGTGCAGGCCAGCATGTCCGCGGCCTTCTCCACCGCGTCGGCGGCCCAGGGCCTCGCGATCCAGCTCCTCTGGCTCACCGGCGCGGCGTTCGCCGCGTTCCTGGTCTTCCGGCGGCGCACCCGCGACGCGCTCCCACCGGTACGGGGACGGCGCACCCCGGACCGCCCCGGGCCGGCCGCGGACACGGCCGTACACCGGGAGAGGCCCGCCTGAACCGCGGCGTCGCGCCGGGACGGGACGTCCGGGTGGCGCTCCCCTGCCGGGGCGGGCGGCTCAGTCGAGACAGAACTCGTTGCCCTCGACGTCCTGCATCACCAGGCACGACTCGTTCACCCCGTCGGCACGCAGCAGTTGCAGCCGTACCGCACCGAGCGGGATCAGCCGTGCGCATTCGGCCTCAAGCGCGGCCAGGCGCTCCTCGCCCACGAGCCCGGTGCCGACCCGCACGTCGAGGTGGACCCGGTTCTTGACGACCTTGCCCTCCGGAACACGCTGGAAGAACAGCCGCGGACCCACCCCCGAGGGATCGACGCACGCGTACGCGGCGCCCTGACGCCCGGGCGGCAGGGTGCGGTCGAACTCGTCCCACGTGGCGAACCCCTCCGGTGGCGGCGGTACGACGTACCCCAGCACCTCGCACCAGAAGCGGGCGACGCGCTCGGGTTCCGCGCAGTCGAAGGTGATCTGGACCTGCTTGATCGACGGCATCGGCCCATCCTAGGGCCTGTACGGGGTGGTGATCCGGGCTCGATCACCACCCCGTACAGGCCCGGAGGCGTACCCGCCGGCGGCGGCTCATGTCCGTGAGGCCAGGAGCGCGCCGAGTGCGGCTCCGGCGTCGAGAAGGGCGCGGGAGCGAGCGGTGACGCTCTCCTCCCGGGCCGTCAGCGCGGCGTCGAGGTCGCGCGACCGGTGTCCGCTCCGCAGGCCCGGCATCAGGGCGCGGAGCTGGTCGACGCGGTACCCGGCGGTGCGGAGCTGGTGCACGATCCGGGCGTCCCTGGCCTGGTCCGGCGCGTACCGCCGCGTCTCCCGGGGGAAGACCCGGTCGGGGACGGCGAGCCCCTCCGCGTCCCAGTGCCGCAGGGTCGAGGGGCGTACGCCGAGCGCGGCGGCGAGTTCGGAGACGCTCATGGCGTCCGAAGGGCGTACGTCCGCGACCGGTTCGGCGGAGATCGCCGCTGCCGCCTCCCTGGCGAGCCGGAGGTCCGTACGCTCCCGGTCGAGCCGGGCGTGCGCCGCGTCGAGGAGCGCGAGCACCTCGGGGACCGGGCGCTCGTGCACGGCGCGCACGATCCGCCTGGCCTCCACCGGTCCCGTACCGACGGCGAGGGCGCGGTAGGCCAGGGCGGACCGCAGATGGACCTCCCCGTAGATCCGGTGGCCCGCCGCCGAGCGCGCCGCCGCGGGCAGAACGCCGTCGCGTTCGAGGTTGCGCACCTGCTGGACGGAGTACCCGGCGCGTCGCGCGACATCCACGGTCCGCAGTGCCGAGTGGAGGGTTGGCATCCGGGATTCCTCCGCTTTCCGGCTCGAAGTCTCCACAAGCACCTTAATGAAACGCTTGAGGACATGACCATGGAAGAGATCATCGACTTCGTGAAGAACCTGGACGGCGCCCTGGCCGTCAGGCCGGGGCCCGGCGACGGCTCACCGGAGATCAGTTGGGGGGATACGTTCTTCTTCTACTCCCCTGAGGGCGTCATGCCGGAGGCGACGCAGCCGTTCGCGACGATCGTGACGAAGAACCAGCCGGGCGACGAGAGATCACGCCTGGACCGCCCGGACACGTTCCGGGTCAATGTGGCCGCCGGGAAGGAGGCGTTCGTCCACCGGACCGGCCACCCGCCCCGCGAACCGGCCGCCGACGGCGACCCGGGCGCCGCCGACTCGGTGATGGCACACCCGGTCTACGGTTCCCTGGGCTGGCTCGCGGTGGTGAATCCGGGCGCCCGGACCGACGGGACGGTGCGCGACCTGCTCCGCACGGCCCATCACCTCGCGCGTGCGCGCCATCAGCGGCGTACGGGCCTGCCAGGAACGTGACGGAGCCGCTGTGGCCGTCCTGAGACATTTCCGTACGGGCGGGCGGGGCAGGAATGGCGTTGACCATGGTTCCGGCGGCGCACTCCCGCCGGGGCCATTGAGCAAGGCAAGGAGTCATGATGCGTACCAACCGGAAGATGGCCGCCGTCCTCGCCGCCGCCCTGCTGGCGGGCACCGCGAGCGCGGGAGTCGCGCAGGCCGTACCGGCGACGGGCGGGAGCGCGGCCCCCTCCGCGTGCCGTCCGGCCAACCACACCGCGAAGATCAGCGCGGCGGACAACACCGCAGGGCACCGGCACTACCGCGTCACCCTGACCGCGCCGCGCGGGTACGAGCCGTGCCGGCTGGCCGGTTCGCCCACCGGCGTGCGGTTCTCGGAGCACGGCACGGACAGCGGGATCACCGCGGGCAGCTACGGCGATCAGGACACCGCGGTGACCTTCGGCCCGGGACGCCCGGTCCACTTCGACATCCAGGTCCCCAACAACGGCGGCGGTGTGCCCGCCGACGAGGCGTCGTTCACGCTCCGGGCCCCGGACGGGGAGATCCCCGGCACGTCCTCCGCCGAGGGCGGGCTCACCGTGACGGCCGGCACCCTCGTCGGCCCGGTCCAGCGCGGCGCCTGACCTCGCCCCGCAGCAGGTCACAGCAGGTCACAGCAGTGGGGGGGGGAGGGGTAGATCGCGGGGGTCGCCCGCGCCCTAAAA